>JBIPLL010000033.1:0-11931 GCA_044368425.1 Beijerinckiaceae bacterium | reverse complement strand
AACGCACCCATTGCGCGCACCGATCTCGCGTCTGCCCCCGTCAGGCCCGACGAGAGTGCGACCGCCTCCGCGTCTGTTCCCGCGGAGCGCCGTGGAGCGATCCTCGACGCGGCGCAGGTCTGTTTCGTGCGCGCCGGCTTCCACCGCACCACGATGCAGGATGTGGCACGAGAGGCCGGCATGAGCGCGGGCAATCTCTACCGCTATTTCGACTCGAAGGACGCGCTCGTGGCGGGGCTGGCCGAGCGCGACCGGGCATCGATGGTGCTGGACTTCAACGGTCTCCTGGGCGCCGGGGACTTCCTGGAAGCCTTCGAGGCCATCGGGCGGGGCCATCTGGTCGAGCTGCCCCGCAGCCAGGCCATTCTCGCGATGGAGATCTGGTCGGAGGCGACCCGCAATCCCGCCATCGCTGGTTTCTGCGACTGTGTCGATCAGGAAATGCGCAGCCTGATGCGGGCCGTCTTCGAGGCGGCACAGCGCAACGGCGCCATCGCGGCGCATGTCGATATCGACCAGGCCCTGACATGGTTCCTGACCATCGCCGATGGGCTCTTCAAGCGGCGCGCGACGGAATCCGGCTTTGACGGCGAGCATGAACTGGCCACCGCACTGATCCTGTTTCGCGCCATTTTCGCCGGCCACATCGTTCCGGCCGGCTATTCGGAAAGTACCCGATGATTGCGATATCCCGATCGATTGCCGCATTCGCCATGCTCGCACTCGGCGGCTGGGGCGCAGCCGCACAGGCGCCTGCCACAGCCCAGGCGCCAAGGACACCGATGATCAGCGTGGTCACCGCGCAGGAGCGTGTCCTGGCTGAGGAGCTCGTCGTCGCGGGCACCCTCGTGCCGCGCGAGGAGGTGCTCGTGGCACCCGAGATTGACGGTCTGCAGATCGCGGAAATCCTTGCGGAAGAAGGCGACAAGGTGCGCAAGGGCGCGATCCTCGCACACCTGTCGCGCGAAACCATCGATGCGCTGATCGCCCAGAACGAGGTCGCGCAGGCCAGGGCGATGGCCGGCATCGCGCAGGCGCGCAGCCAGATCGCACAGGCGCAGGCAGTCGAGACCGAGATGAGCGCCGCGCTGGAGCGCACGCAGTCCCTGCGCGGCTCCGGCTTTTCCAGCGTCGAGCAGCTCGAGCAGCGCGTCTCCGCCGCTGCAGGCGCCCGCGCCCGCCTTTCGGCCGCGCGTGACGGGCTGGCACTGGCCGAAGCGGACCTTGCGGCAAGCAAGGCCCTGCGCCGCGAGCTCGACCTGCGACTGGAGCGGACCACGATCCGCGCGCCGGTCGATGGAGTCGTGAGCCGCCGCAACGCGCGCATGGGCGCGCTGGCCAGCATGGGCGCCGAGCCGCTGTTCCGGCTCATTGCCGATGGCGATATCGAACTCGAGGGCGATGTCCTCGATAGCGAACTCGCACGCCTGCGGATCGGCCAGAGCGCTCAGGTGACACTGGCCGATGGCGAGACCCATGCCGGGCACATCCGCCGGCTGCCGGTCGAGATCGACCGCGTGAGCCGGCTCGGGCGGGTGCGCGTGGCGCTGCCCGAAGGCGCTGCGGTTCGGATCGGCGCCTTCGCCAGAGCGCGCATCGTTTTGAGCGAGGCGCGTGGCGTGGCCCTGCCTGCCTCCGCGCTTACATATGAAGGGGGGCGGACATTCGTACAGGTCGTGAAGGACGATCGGATCGAGGCCCGCCCCGTCGAGATTGCGCTTTCGGCTCAGGGCTTCGTCTCGCTGCGTTCGGGAGTGGCTCCGGGAGAGCGTGTCGTGGCGCGCGCCACGGCCTTCCTGCGCCCGGGCGATACCGTGCGCATGCAGGAGGCCCCGCCGCCCGGCCCGCAAGCCGCGAGGCCGGCGAATAGCGACCGGACTGGCCTGTCCGGATCGGCAGGGACGGAGCAACGCTGATGCGCGTCAACGTCTCCGCCTGGGCGATCCGCAAGCCCATTCCCTCGATCCTGCTCTTCGTCATCCTGACAGTGCTGGGTGCCATCAGCTTCATGAAGCTGCCCATCACCCGCTTTCCCAATATCGACATTCCCCTGATCGCGGTGACGGTCACGCAGGCTGGCGCCGCTCCCGCCGAACTCGAGACACAGGTGACGAAGAAGGTCGAGGATGCCGTCGCCGGCATCTCCGGCGTCAAGAACCTCATTTCCGCCGTCTCAGACGGCACCTCCGTCACGACGATCGAGTTCCGGCTCGAGACCAATTCCGACCGGGCGCTCAATGACGTGAAGGATGGGCTTGCCCGCATCCGGGCCGACCTGCCCCGCACAATCGACGAACCCATCGTCCAGCGTATCGACGTGGCCGGCCTTCCGATCGTCACTTACGCCGCATCTTCCCCGGGCAAGTCGGCGGAGGAACTGTCCTGGTTCGTCGATGACGTGGTTACGCGCGAGTTGCAGGGCGTTCGCGGCGTTGCGAAGGTCGAGCGGATCGGCGGCGTCGATCGCGAGATCCGCATCTCGCTCGATCCCGACCGCCTGCTGGCCCTCGGCATCACCGCGGCTGACGTGAACCGTCAGTTGCGCGCGACCCATGTCGATCTGGCCGGTGGTCGCGGTGAGGTCGGCGCGCGCGAGCAGGCGATCCGCACGCTGGCCGGCACGACCGACATCGAGGCCCTGCGCGCCACGATCATCGCACTGCCCGGCGGACGCAAGGTCAGCCTCGACGCATTGGGCATGGTCGAGGACACGGCGGCGGAGCCGCGCATCTTCGCCCGCCACAATGGCGAGCCGGTCGTCGCCTTCGCCATCTCGCGAGCACGCGGGGCGAGCGACGCGGCTGTGGCGGATGTGCTCGACGAGCGGATCGACAGGATCCGCGCGGCCCATCCCGATTTCGAGCTGTCTCTCATCGACAGCTACGTGACCTATACGGTCGGCAATTACGAATCGGCGATGCTGACGCTTCTCGAAGGCGCGGCGCTCGCGGTCATCGTCGTACTGATCTTCCTGCGCGACTGGCGTGCGACGCTGATCGCGGCCATCGCCCTGCCGCTCTCCATCATCCCGACCTTCTGGGCGATGGAGGCGATGGGCTTCTCGCTCAATCTGGTCAGCCTGCTGGCGATCACGCTGGTGACTGGCATCCTCGTCGACGACGCCATCGTCGAGATCGAGAACATCGTCCGTCACATCCGCATGGGCAAATCGCCCTACCGGGCAGCGCTCGAGGCCGCCGACGAGATCGGGCTGGCGGTCATCGCCATTACGCTCACCATCGTCGCGGTCTTTGCGCCGGTCAGCTTCATGGGCGGCATTGCGGGGCAATATTTCAAGCAGTTCGGCCTCGTGGTCGCCGTCGCGGTCCTGTTCTCGCTGCTTGTCGCGCGCCTGATCACGCCCATCCTCGCGGCCTATTTCATGCGCGCGGACGGTCATCACGAGGAGCGCGAGGGCGCGGTGATGCGCGGCTATACCCGTCTCGTGAGCTGGTCGGCCCGCCACCGTTTCCTGACCGTCCTGATCGGCATCGCCTTCTTCGCCGGTTCCATCTACTCGACGCGCCTGCTGCCCTCGGGCTTCCTGCCCGCGGAAGACGTGGCTCGCGCCATCTTCGTCGTCGAATTGCCGCCCGGCTCCCGGCTCGAGGATACGCGCGTCGTGACCGACGAGGTCACGCGGCGCATGCGGGCGCACCGGGAAGTGCACAGCGTCTTCGTCGATGGCGGTCGCGTTCTGAACGGCGCGCGCGAGGTGCGCAAGGCGACGCTCATCGTCAATCTGATCAACAAGCGCGAGCGCAACCGCTCGCAGAACGAGCTTGAGCGGGTCTTGCTGGCCGAACTCGCCGACATCCCGGACATCCGCTTCTGGCTGATGAACGAGAACGGGGAGCGCGGCCTGTCGCTGATCGTCGCCGGAGATGATCTTGCAGCCGTCAATCGCACCGCCGCTGATCTCGCCAGCCAGATGCGCGGCTTGCCGATCCTGCAGGGCGTCGTCTCGACGGCCGCGCTCGACCGGCCCGAGATCATGGTCCGCCCGCGCGGCGACCGCGCGGCCCAGCTCGGCGTCTCGACAGAGACCATTGCCGAGACGGTGCGGGTCGCCACAATCGGCGATGTCGGCGCCAACCTGGCGAAATTCACGCTCGGCACGCGCCAGATCCCGATCCGCGTGCAGATCGACGAGCGCCACCGCTCCGACACGGCCCTGCTTTCCGCCTTGAAGGTGCCATCCGCCCAGGGTGGTCCGGTCCCGCTGATGGCTGTCGCGGAGATCGGCTACGGGCAGGGGCCGACTGCCATCGAACGCTTCAACCGTGTCCGTCGGGTGGCTGTCGAAGCCGACCTCTTCGGCACAGATGCGCTGGGAGAGGCGATCAACGAGGTGATGAAGCTGCCCGCCGCAGCCAACCGCCCGGCCGGGATCGAGATCCGCACATCGGGCGATGCGGAGATCATGGCGGAGGTGTTCCAGGGCTTCGCCTTCGCCATGGGCGCCGGCCTGATGATGGTCTTCGCCGTGCTCGTGCTGCTCTTCGGCAGCTTCGTGCAGCCGGTGACCATTCTCTTCTCGCTGCCGCTCTCCTTCGGCGGTGTGGTGATCGCGCTTCTCGTGACGCAGAAGCCGATCTCCATGCCCGTGGTCATCGGCCTCCTGATGCTGATGGGCATCGTCACCAAGAACGCGATCATGCTTGTCGATTTTGCGGTCGAGGAAATTGCGCGCGGCGTCGATCGCGTCAGCGCAATCGTCGATGCGGGCCGCAAGCGCGCAAGGCCCATCGTGATGACCACCATCGCCATGGCGGCCGGCATGGTGCCCTCGGCCCTCGCCTTCGGCGATGGCGGCGAGTTCCGGGCGCCCATGGCCATTGCGGTCATCGGCGGCCTCATCGTCTCGACGCTGCTCTCGCTCGTCTTCGTCCCGGCGGTGTTCCTGGTGATGGACGATGTCAGCCGGCTGGCGGAGCGTCTGTTCGGTCGCTTCCTCGGCGCCGTGGACGAGCCTCCGGCAGCAGGGCGGGACGAGCCCGATCCACGCCAGATGAAGCTGCCGATCGATCCACCGCGCCTTGCAGCGGAATGAGCCGGGCCCTTCGGCCCACGAATTCAGGCGCGACGCGCGAGCGCCACGGCCACGAGGATGGCGAAGCCGCCGATGAACTGCACCGGCGTCGGCGTCTCGGCGAAGAGCAGCCATGCGGCAGCGATGCTGACGAGAGCGGGAAAGACCAGGACGAGGGAGGCCGCGCTGGCGCCCATCGTCCCCAGCGACAGCGTGATGAGCCCCTGCCCCATCGCATGCGCGACCATGCCCAGCGCGATCACGGCCAGCCAGCCCTGCCATGACCGGGGCATGATCTGCTCGCCCATCGCCAGCGCGGCGACAAGGCAGCCGGCCATGCAGACAAGCGTCGAGACGAGCGCGACCTCTCCGGCCCCGACATCGTCGCGCGCCCGCCGCACGGCCAGAAGATAGAGTGCATAGGCCAGGGCGGCGGTGGCTGCGAGCCCGTCGCCAAGAAGGCCGGCCCCGGACGTCCATCCAGCGCCATCGAGCTTGGGCAGGACCAGCAGCACCGCACCGCCGACCGCCAGAGCCAGCGCTCCCAGGATGCGCAGCGTCGGGCGCTGGCGAAAGAACAGCCATGCGCCGAGGACAACGAAGATCGGTGACAGATTCCCAAGCAAGGCGGCGCTCGCCACGGTCGTGCTGACGACCGCGGCGTTGAACAGGGTGACATCCGCCGCAAATGCGATGCCGGCAGCGATCGCAGCCCAGTTCCGCCAGCCTGCTCCGCCGATCCAGCCATGCGCATGTCCGTCAGCCTGACGCATCTGCCAGATCATCAGCAGCGGCAGGGCGAAGATCATCCGCCAGAAGCCCATGGCGGCAGGTCCGACATCAGCATAGCGAACGAACACGGCGGAAAAGCCGATGCAGGTCGCCCCCGTCAGGATGGCGAGATAGGCCGAGAGGTCCGGCGCGGTCCGGGACTTTGGCAGCGTGGCTTCGGGAGCGGCAAGCGACATCGGATGTCCATCGGGCCGGCGGAGTCCGGCAGCGCTTCCTACGCGATCCGCTGCGTTCTGGAAAATGCAGACTTGCAGTGATGGCCGCTCATGACGGCAACGCAGCCCGTTCTCCCGCCTTGCCGGCGCGAAGCCGCCGCAACATTGCCGCATAGCAGCCGCAGGCTGAGAGGGAACGCAGCGTCTCATCCCTTCATTCTGCAAAAGCAGGGCACGCGGGGTGCGTCCACGCGGATGCGTTCTGGCAATCCCGGTTCGGAGCGTCGTCCGGACATGCCCGTCATGAGGAATGGTTGCACGTGGCTTCGGTATTCCAACTCGACGCAGCCGACTGGCGTCTCGTGGCAACCCTTCAGGCGGACGCCTCGCTCACGAATGCGTCGCTCGCCGAGCGCGTGGGATTGTCGGCGAGCCAGATTTCGCGCCGACGGCAGAGGCTGGAGGAAACCGGCATCATCCGGGGCTATCGTGCGATCCTCGACGCGCCTGCCCTTGGCTTCCCGGTCACGGCCTTCATTCAGATCGCGCTTGCAAGCCATGACGCGGAGAGCCGTCGGCGCTTCCGCGAATGGCTGCGCCTGGCGCCGCCAATACTCGAGGCACATGGATTGTCGGGCCGGGCGGAGATTCTGGTGAAGGTGGCGGCCGCGGATCTGGCGCAGCTGACACGTTTCATGACCGAGGATCTGCTCACGCACGACAATGTCGCGGGCCTTTCCTGCGAAATTGTGCTTGAAACACTCAAGGCACCAGGCCCCCTGCCCTTGAACCTGCCGGGTGAGGACACGATCTCGGGTCCGGCGTCTTAGATGTCGTCAAAGCCCTGCCGGGCCCCTTCAACACCGTCCCGAACGAACGAACGAGGAGACCGCCATGATCGACGCCAAGTCGCTGCTCAACGTGCTGATGGGTGCAGGCCAGCAGGCATCGCGCCAGGCCGGCAGCACCCTGCAGCAGGGCGGCCCCGGCGGCCTCGCCGGCCAGCTCTTCAACATGGCGAAGCAGGGCCTTGGGGACATGGGACAGCGCGCCGATCAGGCGACTGGCGCCAGCGGCCGGGCGAGCGAGGCGGTGACACGCGCGACGGGCCGCCAGCCCGCCGACCTGATGGCACAGGCGCGCGACATGCTCGGCAAGAACCAGATGGCCACCGGCGCCATTCTCGGCAGCCTCGGCGGCCTGCTTCTGGGGTCGAAGGGCGGACGCGGCATGGTGGGCGATGTCGCAAAGCTCGGCGCGCTGGCAGCGATCGGCGGCCTTGCCTATCAGGCCTACCGCAACCATCAGGCCGGCAAGCCTATCCTGGGGGCAGGCAACGAGGCTCAGCCCGGCGCGCAGTCCCTGCCGCCGCCCGCATTGCCGGCTCCGTCCGGGTCCGGCTTCGAGGAGGACGCGGTCAGCAACGACAATGCGCTGCTGTTCATCCGCGCCATGATCGCGGCAGCGGCGTCCGATGGCGCGATCGACGAGACGGAGCGCGGTCGCATCATGGCCGGCGTCCAGCAGGCCGGCCTCGACACCGAGGCGGTGGAATGGCTCGACCACGAAATGGCAGCCCCAGCCACGGTCGAGGAACTGGCCGCCGGCGCCCGCAGCCCGCAGGTACGTGCGCAGCTTTACACGGCCGCGCGCATTGCCATCGACCCCGACCACAAGGCGGAACGGCGCTTCCTGGCCAATCTGGCTGTCGAGCTCGATCTGGCGCCGGATCTCGTGGCCCATATCGAGGCCAGCGCCGCGCAGGCGCAGGCGCAGGGCTGAGCAGCGGCAAGGACGCATTGCCGGGGAGGCATCTGCACCATCCGCGCACCTGATCTGCGTGGCACGGGGGCGCGCGGCTGATGCGGCCGGTGAAAAAGCCGCTAGGATCGCGCGTCATGTCGCGAACGGAGCAGCCGTGTCCGAACCCGCTCCTTTGCGCAGCGCCAATCCCCGCCCCTGGTTCGACTGGAGCCTGGCCATCCTGCTGGCGCTCGCCATTGCGGGCGCCTTCCTGACATGGCGCCGGCAGGGGATCGACGGCGTATGGCGCATTCTGGGCGAGAACACCCAGCTCCTCGTCCTCATGCTACCCAAGATCGCGCTCGCCACACTGATGGGCGCGCTCGTCCGCCGGCTTCTTCCGCGTCATCTCATCGTGCGCTGGGTCGGCGAAGGCTCAGGGATAACCGGTATCGTCATCGCCACCATGGCGGGGATGATCCTGCCAGGTGGCCCCTTCACCATCTTTCCCGTTGCAGCCGCCTTTCTCGCGGCGGGCGCCGATCGCGGCACGGTGATCGCCTTCATCAGCGCCTTCCTGCTGAATGGCGGCGTGCGCACGATTATCTGGGAACTGCCCTTCTTCGGGGCGGACGTGGTAGGCTTGCGCCTGATTGTGGCCATCTGGGTGCCGGTTGCACTCGGGCTCGCCGCCCGCGTCATCGGCCGGCGCAGCGCGGACGAGGCGGCCTGATGCTTGCGAGCCTGATCATCATCGCAGTGCTTGGCGTCATCGTCGTCTGGCTGGGCCTGATCGCGCATCGGCGAGGCGACGGCACGCTGAAGCGCAGCTGGGACGAGGGGCGCCGCGATTTCGCGCGGGTACTGCTGCCCGTGACGATCGGCATGCTGGGCGCGGGCTATATCGCCGAACTGATGCCGGCCGAGCTCGTGGAGGGCTGGCTCGGCAAGGATTCGGGCTTGACCGGGGTCGCGGTCGCGGCACTTGCCGGCGCCGCCACGCCGGGCGGTCCGGTCGTCGGCTTTTCCATCGGCGCCGCCGCCCTGAAGGCGGGCGCCGGACTCCCGCAGGTGCTGGCCTATACGACCGGCTGGAGCCTGTTCACGCTCAACCGCATCCTCGTCTTCGAGCTTCCGACCTTGCCGCGCCACCTTGTCTGGTTCCGGATCTTGCTGTCCGCTCCGGTCCCTTTCGCAGTTGCAGGCCTGGTGGCGCTGGTTCAGCCGTTCTTCCGCATCGGCTGAGAGTCCCCTCGTCAGTCCTTCGTCGCTCCGCTAGAATGGTTTCGATCTGAACCATCCGGGAGCACGCATGAGCAAGGCACCGATATCGGGTGCGCAGTCCGCCCCGGTCGATGCGATGCGCGTCTGGCTGCGTTTCGTGCGCCTGCAGCAGCGTTTGTCCCATCTCATGGCTGCCCGCCTCCGGGAGATCGGCCTCTCCATCCCGCAATTCGACGTGCTGTCGACGCTGACACAGGAGGAGGGCGTCACGCAGCAGGCGCTGGCAGAGCGGCTCTACGTGACGAAGGGCAATGTCTCGGGCCTGATCGACCGTCTGGTGGAAGCCGGCCTCGTCGAGCGCCATCCCCTGCCCGGTGACCGGCGCTCCCACGCCCTCCACCTCACGCCGCGCGGGCACGAGCTTGCAAGCCAGGGTATCGCCCTCCAGCGCGCCTTCGTGGCGCGCACGCTGGGCGCCCTGCCGCCCGGCGACATCGCCGCGCTCGACAAGGCGCTTCTCGGCTGGCGCGACCTCGTGCGCGACGCCGCAAGAGGTGAGCCAGCATGACACGGGTGGCCCCATGACAATCGATCCGCTCGGCAGCAATGGCCATTGGGCGAGCGCGACGGCCTGGCGCCAGGCCTTGCTCGCCCGGCATGTATCGTCGACCGAACTGCTCGCGGCGACGCTGGCGCGCATCGAGCGGCTGAACCCGGCGCTCAACGCCGTGATTGCGCTCGAAGCGCAGGCGGCAGCAGACGCCGCCCGGCAGAGTGATGACCGGATCGCCCACGGGACAGCCCGGCCGCTCGAGGGGCTGGTCATGACGGTCAAGGACGCGTTCGACGTGGCCGGCCTGCCCGCAGTCGTCGGCAGCCCGGCCTATCGCGAGCGTGTCGCGGACATGGATGCGAGTGCCGTGGCGCGCCTCAGGGCGGCGGGCGCCATCATCCTCGGCAAGACCAATGTGCCGCCCTTCTGCGGCGACTTCCAGACCGTGAACCCCGTCAACGGCGCAACCCGCAACCCGTGGGACGCGACACGCGGCCCCGGCGGCTCCTCGGGCGGGGCTGCCGCTGCGCTGGCTTCAGGACTGACGACGCTCGAACTCGGCTCGGATCTCGGCGGCTCGATCCGCTGGCCGGCCCATGCCTGCGGGGTCTTCGGCCTCAAGACGACATTCGGCCTCGTCTCGACCTATGGTCATGTGCCTCCGCCCGTGAACAGGCGCACGCCGCATCCGCCCGACCTGATGGTGGCAGGACCGCTGGCCCGCTGCGCAGCCGATCTCGACCTCATGCTGGAGGTTCTCGCGGGCCCGCGCGACCCGCGCCGGCCGGCCACGCCCTTGCGCCCGCCCCGCCTCACGCAACCGAAAGGTCTGCGGGTCGGGCTTTGGCCGCGCGATCCCTTCGCGCCCGTCTGTGAACATGTGTCGGAGACGGTCGAACGGGCGGGCGCGCTTCTGGCGGATGCCGGGGCGCGGGTGGAAACCCTCCTGCACGCGCCGGTGCCCTTCGCGGAGATCTTCGAGGTAGCGGCGCTCCTCAACCATGCCGTCATCGCTTACGGCCTGCCGCCGTCGCTGCGCCTGAAACTCTAGCGCCTTGCCTCCGGCGCCGTGCCGGGCGATCTCGACCATCGCAGCCTGCAGGCGCGCGGGGCGCGAATGACGCCCGGCTTCTACCAGCTCGTGAAACAGCGCCAGATGCGCCTGCAGCGGCGCTGGGCGCAGGTCTTCCAGCGCTTTGACGTGATCCTGTGCCCGCCGGCGCCCGTTCTGGCGATCCCGGACGACACGACGCCCGACATCCATGCCCGCCGCCTCGACATCGACGGGACGCCGCGTCCCTGGCTCGACTTCCTGCTCTGGTCGGCACCGGCAACGGGCGCAGGCCTCCCGGCAGCCTGCGCGCCCATCCGCCGCGTTCCCGTCCCCGGCACGCTTGCCGGTCTGCCCGCCGGCGTCCAGATCCTGGCCGGCCATGGCGAGGACCGCACCGCCATCGCGGTGGCGGGCATGCTGGAGATGCTGGGCGGTGGCTTCGTGTCGCCACCGGGCTGACCCTGCCACTGCAACCGGCGCATGGCAGGCTAATCCGCCGTGAAATCCGCGCATGGCGACTTGAGCGACCACAATTCCCAATCGTGGTGCTTTTCGACTAGACTAAATGAGCGGCACTCGGCCGCGACACTAGTGTTGCGGGAAGCGCGAGCCATGAGACCCGTCATGAGCAGCCGCCCGCGCAGCGGAGGGTTCTGCCCGTGCTGACCAATCTCGCCGTCCGCGACATCGAGACGCTCATCCATCCCTATACCAACCTCGCAACGCATCGGGAGGCGGGCCCGCTCGTGCTGGAGCGCGGACAGGGTATCCGCCTCTACGATACCGAGGGCCGCGACTATATCGAGGGCATGGCCGGCCTGTGGTGCACGTCGCTGGGCTACGGCAATGCCGAGCTGGTCGAGGCAGCCCGCGAACAGATGATGAAGCTCCCCTTCACGCATCTGTTCGGCGGCAAGAGCCACGACCCCGCCATCGAACTCGCCGAGAAGCTGAAGGAGCTGGCACCGATGCAGGTGTCGAAGGTGTTCTTCGGCTGTTCGGGCTCGGACGCCAACGACACCCAGATCAAGCTGGTCTGGTACATGAACAATGCGCTGGGCCGGCCGCAGAAGAAGAAAATCATCGCGCGGCTCAAGGGCTATCACGGCGTCACGATCGCCTCGGCCTCGCTGACCGGCCTGCCGAACAACCACCTCGATTTCGACCTGCCGATCCAGAACATCCTGCACACGTCCTGCCCGCATCATTATCGCTTCGCGCTACCGGGCGAGAGCGAGGAGGATTTCGCGACCCGGCTTGCCGCCGAGCTGGAGGAGATGATCCTGCGGAAGGGGCCCGATACGGTGGCCGCCTATATCGCGGAGCCGGTTTCGGGCGCAGGCGGTGTCATCGTGCCGCCGGCGACCTATTACGAGAA
>JBIPLL010000326.1:0-4010 GCA_044368425.1 Beijerinckiaceae bacterium | reverse complement strand
CCGTCGCCGTCCAGGCCAGTCGCGTTTCACCACGCAGCGTCAGGAGCCCGACCAGGTGCGCATCCTCTCGGGTGTGTTCAGCGACGACCGCCAGGTCGAGCAGGTCACGACCGGCACGCCGATCGCCCTCCTGATCGAGAATGTGGATCAGCGCTCCAAGGACTACGCGCAGATCCGCGACACCTACCGTCCCGGCCATGCCGATTACGCCTATGACGTGAAATATGGCGTGCGCGACTATCGCGGCGGTGGCCGCTCCTCGGCCCGCGAGACGGCGGCCCGCGTCGCGGCTGGCGCCATCGCCCGCAAGATCGTCCCCGGCCTGATCGTGCGCGCCGCGCTCGTGCAGATGGGGCCGCACGCCATCGACCGCACGCGCTGGGACTGGGACGAGGTCGCCCGCAACCCCTTCTTCTGCCCCGATGCGAAGATGGCGGAGTTCTATGCCGACTATCTCGACGGCATTCGCAAGAGCGGCTCGTCGGTCGGCGCCGTGATCGAGGTCGTTGCCCACCACGTGCCGCCGGGTCTGGGCGCGCCGATCTATGCCAAGCTCGATGCCGACATCGCGGCAGCGCTGATGTCGATCAATGCGGTGAAGGGTGTCGAGATCGGCGATGGCTTCGCCGCGGCGGCGCTGCGCGGCGAGGACAATGCCGACGAGATGCGGGTTGGCAATGACGGCCGCCCGCTCTTCACCTCGAACCATGCCGGCGGCATCCTCGGCGGCATCTCGACGGGGCAGGACGTCGTCTGCCGCTTTGCCGTGAAGCCGACATCCTCGATCCTCACCGAGCGTGCCTCGGTCACCCGCTTCGGTGAGGAAAAGGACGTGATGACGAAGGGGCGCCACGATCCCTGCGTCGGCATTCGGGCTGTTCCGATCGGGGAGGCCATGGTCGCTTGCGTGATTGCGGATCATTATCTGCGCCATCGCGGGCAGGTCGGCGCGACAGCGGACTGGCCGTTTCCGCGCGGCTGAGCGAAACAAATGCTGCACGCCTCGGCTGCGGCCATGCGGTGCGGCACGTTTCACGTGCCGGAAAAATGCACTAGAGCATCGGCAGAGCCGATGCGTTCGGACCCCGAAACGACAGCGCCAAGCGCTGGAGGATGATCCCGTGCCCGCCACCGTTACCCGCGCCATCGAAGCCTTCCGCCGCGGCGAGATCGTCGTCGTCACCGATGATGACGACCGCGAGGGCGAGGGAGACCTGATCGTCTCGGCCGCGCTCTGCACGCCGGAGAAGATGGCCTTCATCGTGCGCCACACGTCAGGCATCGTCTGCGCGCCGCTGCCGCCTGACGAGGCGCGCCGCCTGCGGCTTGATCCGATGGTGGCGATGAACGACGCGCCGCTCTCGACCGCCTTCACCGTGTCGGTCGATTACAAGCCCGGCCTGACCACCGGCATTTCGGCCGAGGAGCGCACCGGGACCGTGCGCGGTCTCGCCAACCCGAACGCCGGTGCAGCCGACTTCGTGCGCCCGGGGCACATCTTCCCGCTCGTCGCAAAGGCCGGCGGAGTCCTCATGAGATCGGGCCATACGGAGGCGGCGGTCGATTTGTGCCGGCTCGCCGGCCTGCCGCCGGTCGGTGTCATCTGCGAGCTGGTGAACGATGACGGCACGGTCACCAAGGGGCGCCAGGTCCTCGACTTCGCGACGAAGCATGGCCTCGTCCATGTGACGATCGCCGACCTGATCGCCTATCGCCAGGCGCGAGAGAAGCTGGTCGAGCGTATCGCCGAATTCCCGGTCGAGACGCGGATCGGAACGCTGCGTGGCTTTGCCTACACCACGCCCTTCGAGGCCGTGCAGCACTTCGCCTTCGTCCATGGCGAGATCGGTGATGGATCGGGCCTGCCAGCCCGCCTGCATCGCGCCAATGTTGTGTCGGACCTGTTCGGCGGCGGGCGGACGCTCAACAAGGTGCTCGACCGTTTCGCGGCGTATGGTCGTGGCGTCCTGGTCTATCTGCGAGACGGCTCGGCGGGTGTTCCCGTCTCGAACGCATCGGGCGAGGCGAGCACGGAAGATGCCCGCTCCCGCCAGTGGCGCGATGTCGGGCTCGGCGCCCAGATCCTGCGCGATCTCGGCGTGACCTCCATCCGTAATCTCACCTCGACCAACCGCGCCTTTGTCGGATTGTCGGGCTTCGGCATCGAGATCCTCGCGACTGAATCGCTCGACACCGACAAGGTATGATGCTGCAGGCCCGGGCTGATGCAGGGCTGCCGCTCAGCCCTGCATCAGGGCCTTGACATGCGCTGCGGCTGAGGCGCCGAGACCCTGAAGGTCATATCCGCCTTCGAGCACGGACACGATACGCCCTCCGGCATGGGCGTCGGCAACATCCATGAGCTCGAGGGTCGCCCAGACGAAATCGGCTTCGGTCAGATTGATGTCGGCCAGCGGGTCGCGGAAATGCGCGTCGAACCCGGCCGAGATGATGACGAGATCCGGCCGGAAGTCGTGCAGCTTCGGCAGAATGCCAAGGCGCAGAGCCTCGCGGAACGCATCGGACCCGTCCCCGGCATCGAGAGGCACATTGACGATGTTGCCGTGCTCACCGGTCTGGCTCGCTGCACCCGTACCCGGAAAGAGCGGCATTTCATGCGTCGAGCAATACATCACGTTCGGGTCGTTCCAGAAGATCGCCTGCGTTCCATTGCCATGATGCACGTCCCAGTCGACGATGGCGACGCGTTCGGCACCATGCACCTTCTGCGCATGACGGGCGGCAATGGCGGCATTGTTGAAGAAGCAGAATCCCATGGCGAGCGCGATCTCGGCATGATGACCCGGCGGCCGCGTCGCCACGAAGGCGTTGCGGGCCTGCGCACCCATCACCGCATCGACCGCCCGCACCGCGCCGCCGACCGCGCGCGAGATCGCAGTCAGGGAGCCCGGCGACAGGATGGTATCGGGATCGATGCTCGATAGGCCCTGCGTTGGAATGGCTTCCAGGATCTGGTCGACATAGGCGCGCGGATGAACCCGCAGGATCGCTTCCGTTTCCCCCGTCGGCGCCTCTTCCCGCACAAGTCCGTCAAAGTCGGCATGTTCGAGGAAACGCGCGATCGCGCGCAGCCGGTCGGGCCGCTCAGGATGGCCGGCCGGCGTCGCGTGGCCGAGGCAATCGGAATGCGTCAGATAGAGCGTGGTCAATGGTGCGGCCTCCGTCGGGCGCTCGAACATGGCACGGGTGGCGCGGCCCGACGGGGAAGGGCGGCGCCTGTCATCTGTTTTCATACGCCTTCGGGCCGATGCGTCCACTGCGAAACGCACTGCCTCCGCGCCCTCGCATGCTGCGTGCGCTCGTCCTTTGGTTCAACTCCGCCGGGAAGGGCCATAAAGGTTACATCGAAACAGCATAACAAGATACTTGACCATGTAGGAATACTACCTTTACTGCCATTGCAGCCGCCCCGCCAGATGTCGGGACATGGGTTACGGGTCGGCGCTGCAGCCGGAGCCGCCGAGAGGTCAGCGATGCCCAGCACCAGGAATGGCAGCGAAATCGATGACGGCGATCCCGTTTCTCGTGAACCCGTGACTCGTGAACTCGCGTCTCAGGGGGCCGACCCCGTCGCTCCGGGCGCCTCCAACGGGCTTCTGACCCGTATCGAGGTCGCCATTCCGACGCTCAGCCGTTCCGAGGCGAAGGTCGCCGACTATGTGCTTGGGCACCCGGGGGCGGTCGTCAGCCTGTCCATTGCCGCGCTCGCGCGCCTGTGCCGCGTCAGCGAGCCGACAGTCGCTCGTTTCTGCAAGTCGATCGGTCTGTCGGGTCTGAAGGAGTTCAAGCTCCAGCTCGCCCGCAGCCTGGCCGGCGGCATCCCCTATGTCCATCAGGACGTGATGGAAACGGATGAGCCGGCCGAGATTGCCGAAAAGGTGCTCAACCGATCGATCTCGGCCCTCATCACGATCCGCGACCGGCTCGACCATCGCCTGCTCGCGCGCGCGATCGAACTGCTGGCGCGGGCGCGCCGCGTCGAGTTCTAC
>JBIPLL010000037.1:0-11303 GCA_044368425.1 Beijerinckiaceae bacterium | reverse complement strand
CGACAAGCAATATCCGTATTCGCCATGGGCGCCGAGGGCGCTGCTGCTGACGGCCTTCGCCCATTACGAGGCCGGCCAGTATGACGATGCGATGATCGCGGCGCGGCGTTATGTGACCCTGCACCCGTCCACGGCCGATACAGCCTATGCGCAATATCTCTATGCGATGTCCAACTATAACCAGATCCCCGATGTGACGCGGGATCAGGAGCGCACCGAGAAGGCCTTGCAGTCCCTGCAGGAGCTGATCGACCGCTATCCGAGCTCGGAATATGTGCGTGATGCGCGCGAGAAGATCGCGTTTGCGCGCGACCAGCTGGCCGGCAAGGAGATGGATGTCGGGCGCTTCTACCTGAAGAAGCGCAATTTTACCGGCGCGATCAATCGCTTCAAGGACGTCGTCTCGCGCTACCAGACGACGCGCCATGTCGAGGAAGCGCTGATGCGTCTGACCGAAGCCTATATGGCGGTCGGCGTGGTCAACGAGGCGCAGACGGCTGCCGCTGTCCTCGGCCACAACTTCCCGGACAGTCCCTGGTACAAGGACGCCTATTCGCTGCTGCAATCGGGCGGCCTTGAGCCGCGCGAGGATCAGGGATCGTGGCTCAGCCGCACCTTCCGCGGCTTTACGCGCACCGTGGGCCTTGGCGGCTGATCTGATCCCGCCTCATGCCGGCGCGGGACATCCCGCCCCGGCCATCACGTGAGTGCGCGCCATGCTGGTCCGCCTCTCGATCCGCGACATCGTGCTCATCGATCGGCTCGACCTCGGTTTCGAGGCCGGGCTGACCGTGCTGACGGGCGAGACGGGTGCGGGCAAGTCCATCCTGCTCGATGCCTTCGCGCTGGCGCTTGGCGGGCGCGGGCGGGGCGATCTGGTGCGCGTCGGATCGACGCAAGGGCAGGTCAGCGCCGTGTTCGATCTCCCGCTCGAGCACAGGGCGCGCGCCGTGGCGCAGGCGGCTGGCCTCGACAGCGAGGGCGACCTGATCCTGCGCCGGGTGCAATTGCCGGACGGGCGCACGCGCGCCTTCATCAACGACCAGCCGGCCAGCGTGCAGATCCTGCGCGAGATCGGCGCGGCGCTTGTCGAGATCCATGGGCAGCACGACGACCGGGCTCTGGTGGATCCGGCTGCGCATCGCGCCATCCTCGACGCCTTTGGCGGGCTCGATGCCGATCTGCGGGCGCTTGACACGCTGCATCAGGAGCTGAAGCGGGCACAGGCCGATGTCGCTGCCCGCGAGGCGCGGCTGGTGCAGGCGCGCAAGGAGGCTGATTTCCTGCAGCACGCCGTGGCTGAACTGACGAAGCTTGCGCCGCAGCCGGGCGAGGAGGAGACCCTCTCGGCGAAGCGCCAGGCCATGATGCAGGCCGAGAAGGTGGCCCGCGAGCTGATCGACGCGCAGCAGGCGGTCGGTGGCGACGGCTCACCGATTCCAACGCTGTCGGCGGTGATGCGGCGGCTGGAGCGGCGCGCTGGCCAGGCGCCGCAACTGGTCGAGCCTGCGATCAAGGCCATCGACGCGGCGCTTGTGGCGCTCGACGAGGCTGCGACGGTGGTTGATCAGGCGGTGCGGGCCTGCGCCTTCGATCCGCGCGAGCTTGAGCAGACCGAGGAGCGGCTTTTCGCACTGCGGGCGGCGGCGCGCAAATATGACGTGGCCGCCGACGATCTCGCGGCGCTTTCCGTCCGTCAGGCCGAGGAACTGCGCCTGCTGGAAACCGGCGAGGCGGAACTGGCCAAGGCCCAGAAGCGGGCGCTCGCGCTCGATGCGGATTATCTTGCCGCCGCGCGCGGGCTGTCGGCTGCGCGCAAGGCGGTTGCCGTGCGTCTCGATGCGGCGGTGAATGGCGAATTGCCGCCGCTGAAGCTCGAACGGGCGCGGTTCATCACGCAGATCGACAGCGACGAGAGGCTGCGCGATCCGACCGGCTTCGACCGGGTCGAGTTCTGGGTGCAGACCAATCCGGGCACGCGTCCGGGCCCCCTGATGAAAGTGGCGTCGGGAGGCGAATTGTCGCGCTTCATGCTGGCGCTGAAGGTCGTGCTGTCTGATCGCGGGTCGGCTCCGACGCTCGTCTTCGACGAGATCGACACGGGGGTGGGCGGTGCCGTCGCGGATGCAATCGGCGGGCGCCTGCATCGGCTCGCAGCCGGTGTGCAGGTCATCGCCGTCACCCATGCGCCTCAAGTCGCGGCACGCGCCGGCGGCCATCTGCTCATCGCCAAGGAGATGGTGGAGGCCGGCGATCAGGTGGCGACGCGCGTGCGTCCGCTGGCGGACGAGGAACGCCAGGAGGAGCTGGCGCGCATGCTGGCCGGCGCGACGATCACGCAGGAAGCGCGTGCGGCTGCTGCGCGACTGATCGAGGCGGCGCGGTCGTGAGGCCAGCTGCCACATACGCAGCGGGGACAGCGTCCGACGCGACTTGAAATCCCCGGGGCGATGCGATCAGGATCGCGGCCCGTTTCTTCGTCAGGCGTCCCGCATGAGCACCGATCCCGATCCGACGAGCCCGACCAGGGCCCTTGCCGGCAGCGCGGCCTTGCCGGGACCGGCGCCGCTCGAGGCCCTGAGCGAGACGGATGCGCGGGCCGAGCATGCCGCGCTCGCCGCCGCGCTCGCAGAGAACGACACGCTCTATTACCAGGAAGACGCGCCGGTCCTGTCAGACGCCGAATATGACGCCTTGCGTCTGAGGCTCCTGGCACTCGAAGGCCGTTTTCCGGTTCTCGCCCAGTCGGGCTCCCCGTCGCGCAAGGTGGGCGCCAAGCCGTCCGAAAAATTCGGGAAGGTGCGCCATCGCGTGCCGATGCTGTCGCTCGCCAATGCCTTCAGCGATACCGACGTCACCGATTTCATGGAGCGCGTACGGCGCTTTCTCGACCTGCCCGCCGGTGAGCCCATTGCGGTCACGGCCGAACCGAAGATCGACGGGTTGTCGCTCAGCCTGCGCTACGAGGGCGGGGTGCTCGTGCGCGCCGCCACGCGCGGCGACGGCGAGGAGGGCGAGGACGTTACCGCCAATGCCCGCACCATCGCCGATATCCCGCAGCATCTTCCCGCCGGCGGGCCCGATCCCTGCGAGGTGCGCGGCGAGGTCTATATGTCGCATGCCGATTTCGCCGCGCTCAACGAGCGGCAGGCGGCGGAGGGGAAGCCCGTCTTCGCCAATCCGCGCAATGCGGCGGCCGGTTCGCTGCGCCAGCTCGATGCGTCGATCACGGCTTCGCGGCCCTTGCGCTTCTACGCCTATGCCTGGGGGGAGATGAGTCCGCTGCCGGGCGCCACGCAGTGGGAGGTGGTGCAGGCGTTCGGCGCGTGGGGCTTTGTCATCAATCCGCTGATGCGGCGATGCCTGGGCGCGGAGGAACTGCTGGCGCATTACCGGTCCATCGAGGCGCAGCGCGCGACACTCGGCTATGACATCGACGGGGTCGTCTACAAGGTCGATGCCATTGCGCTGCAGAACCGGCTCGGCTTCGTCTCGCGCTCTCCGCGCTGGGCGGTGGCGCACAAGTTTCCGGCCGAGCGGGCGAGCACCATCGTCGAGGCGATCGAGATCCAGGTCGGTCGCACCGGCGCCCTGACGCCGGTCGCCAAGCTCAGGCCCGTCACGGTCGGCGGCGTCGTCGTGTCGAACGCCACGCTGCACAATGCCGACGAGATCGCGCGGCTGGATGTGCGCGTGGGCGACGCCGTCCATGTGCAGCGCGCGGGCGACGTCATTCCGCAGGTGACGGACGTCATCCTCGCGCAAAGACCGGAGGGCGCGCAGCCTTTCGTCTTCCCGCATGTCTGTCCCTGTGCGCTGGCCACGCCGGTGGTGCGCGAGACCAATGCGAGCGGGGAGGAGGGGGTGGTGCGCCGCTGCACGGGCGAGTTCGCCTGCCCGTTCCAGCGCATCGAGCATCTGCGCCATTTCGTGTCGCGCCGCGCCTTCGACATCGAGGGGCTGGGCGAGAAGCAGATCGCCTTCTTCTTCGAGGATGCCGACCTGCCGGTGCGCGAACCGGCTGATATCTTCACGCTGGCGGAGCGCGACGGGCGCAACCTGCGCAGGCTGAAAGGCAAGGAGGGCTTCGGTGAGGTCTCGGCCCGCAATCTCTTCTCCGCCATCGAGGCCCGGCGCGAGATCGCGCTGGAGCGCATGATCTATGCGCTCGGCATCCGGCATGTCGGCGAGACGACGGCGCGCGTGCTGGCGCGCGGCTATGGCACGTGGGAGTCGTTCCTCGCCGCCTGCGAGGCGATTGCGCAGGGCGACGCGGCTGTGCAGCATGAGATGGACGCGCTGGACCAGATCGGCGAGGCCGTCATTGAGGCGGTGGCGCGCTATTTCGGCGAGGAGCATAACCGCGCCATCGTCGAGCGGCTGTCGGCGCAGGTGCGCGTGTTGCCGGCCGAGAAACCGCGCGCCCAGAGCCCGGTTGCGGGGAAGACTGTCGTGTTCACCGGCTCGCTTGTGCGCATGAGCCGCGACGAGGCCAAGGCCATGGCCGAGCGGCTCGGCGCCAAGGTTGCCGGCTCCGTCTCGCGCAAGACCGATCTTGTCGTGGCGGGGCCGGGCGCGGGCTCCAAGCTCGACAAGGCGCGCGAGTTTTCCGTCGAGGTCATCGACGAGGACGCCTGGTTCGAGCGGGTCGGCGAGAGCGGACCGGGCTGAACCGGCCCGCCTATCAGGCCGGGCGGCGCAGCGGCTTCGTCGCCGATTCCAGCCATTCGCCGGCCGCGCCCGTCAGGTGGGGAGCCAGCGCCTCGCGCACCCGCGCATGATAGGCGTCGAGCCAACGGCGCTCCCGCTCGCTCATCAGGGACGGCTCGACCAGCCGCTGGTCGATGGGGCACAAAGTCAGCGTGTCGAAGCCCAGCATCTCGCGTTCAAGCCCGGCACGCTCCCGCTTTTCGACGAGGACGAGGTTCTCGATCCGGATGCCATAGGCACCGGAACGGTAATAGCCCGGCTCGTTGGACAGGATCATGCCCGGCTCGAGCGTCGCGGTGCCGAGCTTCGAGATGCGCTGCGGCCCTTCGTGAACAGACAGGTAGGAGCCGACGCCATGGCCTGTGCCGTGGTCGAAATCGGCGCCGATGGCCCAGAGCGGCAGGCGGGCCAGCGTGTCGATCTGCGCCCCGCTGCTCCCTTTCGGAAACTCGGCCAGCGCGATGGCGATATGGCCCTTGAGGACACGGGTGAAGCGGTCGCGCATTTCGGGCGTCGGCGTGCCGACGGCGATCGTCCGGGTGATGTCGGTGGTGCCGTCCTCGTACTGGCCGCCGGAATCGATCAGGAACAGCTCGCCCTGCTGCAATGCCCGGTTCGTAGCCCGGGTGACACGGTAATGGACGATGGCGCCATTGGGGCCGGAGCCCGAAATCGTCGGGAACGAGATGTCCTTGAGCAGCCCGGTATCGCGCCGGAAGGCTTCCAGCGCCTCGACGGTGTCGATCTCGGTCACTGCCTGGCCGGATGTAAGCGCACTGTCGAGCCATGACAGGAAGCGCGCCATGGCGACCCCGTCGCGCAGATGGGCTGCGCGGGTGCCGGCGATCTCTGCGGCGTTCTTCACGGCCTTCATCCGCGTGACCGGATCGGGCCCGACATCGTGCTGGCCGCCCGCGCCTTCGATGGCCTGCGCGATGGCGCAGGGCGCGGTCGCCGCGTCGAGGCGCAGCTTCATGCCGGCCCTCGCCTGTGTGCGCAGTTCCGGTAGCAGGGCTGCGGGCTTGGTGAGATAGGCCGTCTTGTGAAAGCTCGCGATCAGGTGCGGCGGCACCTTGCGCGAGTCGAGGAACAATGTCGGCTGGCCGTCGCGCGGGACCATCGCGTAGCCCAGCGGCAGGGGCGTGTGCGCGACATCGCCGCCGCGCAGGTTGAACAGCCAGGCGAGATTATGGGGATCGCTGACAAGCAGCGCGTCGCAGCCGGCATCGGCCAAGGCCTCGCGCACGCGCTCGATCTTGGCCGGAATGCTCTCGCCAGCGAATTCAGGCGGATGCACCCGCACCACGGCGAGGGGCGGCTGCGGCCGGTCGGTCCAGATGAGGTCGACGGGATTGCGCTCAACGGCGACGAGCTTGCCGCCCGCGCGCGCAACCGCAGCGGCAAGGCGCCTGTGGCTCTCGACCGTGTGGAGCCATGGGTCGTAGCCCAGGCTCGCACCGGCCGGAAGATTGCGCGCGACCCAGTCCTCCGCGCTTGTCTCGATCGACGAAACGGGCGTGTAGACCGTGAGATCCACTTGATCGCGAACCTGGAGCGTATAGCGCCCGTCGACCAGAACCGCCGCACGGTCGGCCAGCACGATGGCAAGGCCCGCCGAACCCGTGAAGCCGGTCAGCCAGGCGAGGCGTTCAGCCGCAGGCGGGACATATTCGTTCTGGTGCTCGTCGGAGCGCGGCACGACAAAGCCGTCCAGGGCCTGGATCGCCAGTTGCTTGCGCAACTGGGCAAGCCGCTGACGCCCCAGCGCCGGATCGTTGACGTCGTCGAAGGTCTGGTAGAGCGCAGGCATCATCACGCCATGCGGGGGTGCGCATGCGCTGCTTCCGGCGCCCCCGAATCGGCCGGAAGAAGATGGAATGGACACAGTGTGATCATAGCCGACGCGCCGGGTCTGCGTCGCAGCCTGTTTTTCGCAACAGCCAATCCGGCAAAGGCAGAGGCGAGGGAGGCTTTGCGGCACTGCATCATTGGCAGCACCGATCCGGTGCCAATGATCGAAAGATCGTGGCGCTAAAAGCGGCAGAAAGTGCACGAACCATGCGCAAATCGAGCGTCGTTCAGGATTTGTTACAAATGCCATGCGATAATTGCATGGCCATCATGTTGCAGCGCACCTAACACTCCGCAGGCAGTGCGACTATCTTTCAATCATCAAAGCGAACGTTTCCAGCGGATTGGACACGAAAGCTGCGGGGAGTTCTTGCAATGACCTACTATGCCGCCAGTTTCGCGCCGTTTCTGGCTGAAAAGCCCAGGGCGCAGTCCATGTGGCGGCGCATCATGGCGAAGCTCGTTGCCATCCGCACCGCGCAGGTGCGCCATGAGCTTGCCCGTCATGGCATCCATTTCGACGAGACGGCCATCGTGAACGGGCCCTATCGCCGCGTCGGGCTGTCGCAGTCCGACATCCTGCCGTTCACAGACTGACACCCCCGGGAGGGTTACATGAGCGTTCTCGCCTTCATCCTCAGTGCCGTTCAGTCCACGGTGCGTTTTTTCGGTAATACGGCGGTCGGTGCCGTCACGGTTCTGGAAGAGGCCTATGCCCTTCGTGCCGACATGCACCGCCGCTATCCCGGCATCAACGAAGACTGATCGCAAGCCGATCCGTCATCGCGTTTCGAGACCTGTGGCAGCCCGCCTTCTCAGAAGGCGGGTTGTTTTTTGCGCGATGGCCTGCAGCCGGTTCAGAGCCGGGGGCGCGGCGCGGCTCCGCCACGGCGCAGGACGAGCGCCGCCCAGCCGTCGAGGATGGTGACACTGACAAGCGCGAAGCCCTGCGCCGCATAGGCCGAGCGCACGCCGGCGACATCACCCGGAAGCAGGCCCGACAGCACGAGTTCGCCGCCGGAGCGAACCGTGCGGGCGAGCGAGGGCGCAAGCTTGCGCAGGGGGCGCGCCAGAATATTCGCAAAGACGAGATCGAATGCGCGCGTACGGCGGGCAAGCGGGTGCTCGACGCCTGGCGCAACATAGAGCCTCAGCCAGGGCGACAAGGCGTTGAGGCGGGCATTGCCGCGCGCGACCTCGATGGCCACGGGGTCGATGTCGCCAGCCACGACGCGGTGGCGCAAGGCGCGCGCCGCGGCGAAAGCCAGCACGCCGGTTCCCGTGCCGACATCCAGAACGCTCGCGGGGCGGCCGCGCTTCAGGCGGCGCACCAGCATGTCGAGGCAGCTGCGCGTGGTGCCGTGATGGCCGGTGCCGAAGGCGAGTGCCGCCTCGATCTCGATCGCATAATCGCTGGAACGGATGGTGGCGCGGTCATGTGCGCCATGAATCAGGAAGCGGCCGGACCGAACGGGCTTCAGGCCCTCGAGGCTCGCGCGCACCCAATCCTTCGCATCGAGCGTCTCGAAGGTCGCTGCGTCGGCGGCATCGCCCACGAGCGGGCGCACGAGCTCGCGCATCTCATCTTGATCGGGCGCATCGGTAAAATAGGCTTCAAGCAGCCAGGTTCGTCCATCCTCAGCCTCGAAGGCGGCAACAGCCGTCTCGGTCGGGTCGAACAATTCACCCAGCATTTCCGTGAGCGCGCGCGCGGCGGACTCGACGGTGGCAAGGCGCATGACGCAGGTGGGGCGGTGGGGCGGAAGACCTTCGAGCATGGCTCACGTCCTTGCCGCTGGCGGCGCCCAAGTCAAGACGTGCGAGACGCTCACCCGTGGACCAGCGCGAGCGACGGATCGAGCACGCGCAGCACGCGGGCAAGGTCGTGGCCGCGCTTGAGGATCTGGCCGGTCGCGGCCACGACCTTGTAGGCACCCTGGCGGCGGGCAAGCGCGGGATCCTTCTCGATACGATAAAGCGGGATTTCGCTGGCGCGGCGAAAGACGGAAAAGACCGCGCGGTCGCGCAAGAGGTCGATGGCGTAGTCGCGCCATTCGCCGGCCGCGACCTTCCGGCCATAGACATTCATGATCGCGCGCAGTTCGTGCCGGTCGAAGCTGACGACGGCGCCGTCACCGGCCGCAGGCGGGCCTGGCCATGCCACGACGACCGGGCGCAGGGACTGGGTGCTGCCGGGCCGGTCCCGCCCTTCCTCGCGGCTCTCGCCCCCCGCCTGTCCGTCCATTGCCTGAATGCCGGTCTTCTGCAGGCTCATGCCGGCCCCGTTCCTTACATGACCGTCGGATGATGGGACGCGCTTCCAGCATTCGCAAGGCCGAAGGCGCTTTCTCCCGCGCTAACGCGGCGGGACGCGTCCAAGTTTTGACGAGCCACGAAAACCGCCGCGACCATGCGTTCACGCATCCGTCAGCGAATTCATGATTTCGCCGCGATCGCGTCAATTGCCGGCCCCAGTCCGGGGCGATCGTCTCCATGTTGCCTCGACGGCCCGGTCGGCAGAAGACCAGATCAGTCAGCCCCCCAGCCCCCCTGGGCTTCAGCTGACCGGGCCACTTCGAGACTCCGCGTCGAGTATACCCAACCCCTTGAGGCCGGTCCCGCGACCGGCCTTTTTCTTTGAGCCGATCCCTCCGGCGTGCCTTTGCCGACCGCCCGCAGATGATCCTTGCTGCCGATGCCGGGTGTTGCGCGTTTTCCTGTCACAGCCGGCCCCCATAATGGCGGCCCGCATGCCGGATCAGGGGCTACGATCCCGCTACACGCTGCCGTGGGTTGCGTGGGTGCGAGGCCTGTGCAAACGCTGGGCAATCTTGGCAGGGAGAGGTGGAATGCCGCGCGAAGGGAAAACGGGCCGCGTGTCGGGTTCTGTCGAAGCGGAGCGGGACTTTCCCACGATCCTGTTCGCCAGGACCGCGGCGGAGGATCTCGCGGCCATTGCGGAGCCTGATCGCGCCCTGATGGCTGAACGCACGCTCGACCATTTGCGCGCGCCCCGTCTGCCCGGTCGCCATTCCATCGCGCTGATCGACATCGCGGTCGCGCGGCCCGATGGCCGCATGCGCGACCTGACGCTGATCGACATCATCAATGACAACATGCCCTTCCTGCTCGATTCGGTGCTCGCCGAGATCGGGGAGCAGGGGCTCGATCCACTGCTCGTGACGCATCCGATCCTTGCCGTCGAACGCGATTCCGAGGGCACTTTCGTGCGGCTGGCAGGAGAAGCGCCTGCCGGGGCGCCGGCCGGCACGCGGCGCGAGAGCCTCATCCAGATCCAGGTCGATCGCATTGACGACCCGGCGGCGCGCGAAAGGCTGCTGCAGGGGCTCGAGCGCACGCTCGCCGATGTGCGCGTGGCCGTGAACGACTGGGCGGCCATGCGCGGGCGATTGCTGGGCACAGTGCTCGCCTACAAGTCGAACCCGCCGCCCTTGCCGCTCGAAGAGGTGCGGGAGGCGCTCGCCTTCCTCGAATGGGTCTCCGACGACAATTTCACGCTGCTCGGTATCCGTGAATATCGCTATGGACGCGATGGCGAGATCGCCGATGCGCTGGAGGGCACCGGGCTCGGCATCCTGCGCGATCCCGGCATGCGCGTGCTGCGGCGCGGGCGCGAACTCGTCGTGACAACGCCGGAGATCACGGCTTTCCTGAAGAAGCCGGTGGCGCTGATCATCACGAAGGCCAATGTGAAGTCGCGTGTGCACCGGCGCGTGCATCTCGACTATGTCGGCATCAAGCTGTTCTCGCCCGAAGGAATGCTGGAAGGCGAATTGCGGGTCGTCGGCCTGTTCACCTCGTCTGCCTATACGAGTTCGCCCATCGACATCCCTTATCTGCGCCTCAAGGTGTCGCAGATGGTCGCGAAGGCGGGTTTCGATTCCGCAAGCTATTCGGGCCGGGCGTTGACAAATGTCCTCGAAACGTTCCCGCGCGACGAGCTCTTCCAGATCGACGTCGATGCGCTCTACCGCTTCACGCTCGCGATCCTGCAATTGTCCGAGCGGCCCCGCATCCGTGCGCTCGCCCGCGCCGATGCCTTTGACCGCTTCGTCTCGGTCCTCGTCTATATCCCGAAGGACCGCTACGACACCACCATCCGCCGGCGCGTCGGCGAATATCTCGCCCGTGTCTTCCGGGGGCGCCTGTCGGCCTCCTATCCGGCCTATCCGGAAGGGCCGCTGGCCCGCACGCATTTCATCATCGGGCGGGACGAGGGCAAGACGCCCCGCGTCGCGCATGACGAGCTCGAAGCCGGGATCAGGGCGATCGTGCGGACCTGGCAGGACGCCTTGCGGGAGGCGCTGGACAGCCAGCGCGGCGGCGAGGTGGCGCGCTCGCTCGCGCAGCGCTATGCCGATTCCTTCTCGGCGGCCTATCGGGAGGCCTTCAGCCCGGAACAGGCGATGGCCGACATTTCCATCGTCGACGCGCTCGGTCCGGAGCGTCCACGTGCCGTGACCCTCATGCGGCGCGACGGGGACACGAAGCTGCGCGCCAATCTGCGCATGATGGCGCGCGGCAGCTCGGTGCCGCTCTCCGACCGGGTGCCGGTGCTGGAGCGCTTCGGCTTCCGGGTCGTCAACGAGCGGACCTATCGCATCGTGCCCACCGGCGGCGCGGAGGACGAGCGGGTCTGGCTGCATGACATGGCGCTCGAGCGGCGAGACGGTGCCGAGATCGATGTCGAGGGCGATGCGACCCGGCTTGAAGCGGCCCTG
>JBIPLL010000284.1:0-4534 GCA_044368425.1 Beijerinckiaceae bacterium | reverse complement strand
GGCTTCGATGCGCTCGTGATGAGTGCCGATCTCGGCTGGCGGGATGTCGCGATGGTGCGGGCGCTGGGGCGCTATCTGCAGCAGGCGCGCGCGCCCTATGGGCAGGACTATATGGCGGCCACGCTGGCGCGGCATGTCGGGCTGACGCAGCTTGTCGTCGGCCTGTTCTATGCGCGTTTCGATCCGCGCATCGAGGACGGTGCAAGGGCCGGCGAGGTGACGCGCCTGCGTGTCGAGATCGAGGCGGGGCTGTCGGGCGTCACCAGTCTCGACGACGACCGCATCCTGCGCCGCTTCGTCAACCTGGTGGAGGCGGCTCTTCGCACCAACTTCTTCCAGATCGGCGAGAACGGTCTGCCGCGTCCGACCATCGCCTTCAAGTTCCAGTCGGCCAGGGTCGAGGGGCTGCCCCTGCCGCTGCCGCTCTACGAGATCTTCGTCTACAGCCCCCGCGTCGAGGGGGTGCATCTGCGCTTCGGCAAGGTCGCGCGCGGCGGCTTGCGCTGGTCCGACAGGCCGCAGGACTTCCGTACGGAGGTGCTGAGTCTCGTCAAGGCGCAGCAGGTGAAGAACGCCGTCATCGTGCCGGTGGGCGCGAAGGGCGGCTTCGTGCCCAAGCTCCTGCCGCCGGCCTCCGACCGCGCGGCCTGGCTGGCCGAGGGGACGGAGAGCTACCGGATCTTCGTGCGCACGCTGCTGGAGCTGACCGACAACATTGTGGGCCAAGGCATCGTGCCGCCGCCCGAGACCGTGCGGCATGACGGGGACGACCCCTATCTCGTCGTTGCGGCCGACAAGGGGACCGCGACCTTCTCCGACACGGCCAATGCGCTTTCGGCGGAAAAGGGCCACTGGCTCGGCGACGCCTTCGCCTCGGGCGGGAGCGAGGGCTACGACCACAAGGGCATGGGCATCACGGCGCGCGGCGCCTGGGAGGCCGTGAAGCGCCATTTCCGCGAAGTGAACATCGACATCCAAAGCCAGCCGATCAGCGTGGCGGGTGTCGGCGACATGTCGGGCGACGTGTTCGGCAACGGCATGCTGCTGTCGCGCAAGCTGCGGCTGGTCGCGGCCTTCGACCATCGCGACATTTTCCTCGATCCCGAACCGGATCCGGAGGCGTCGTTCAAGGAACGCGAACGGTTGTTCCGGCTGCCGCGTTCGAGCTGGCAGGATTATGACAAGAGCCTGATCTCGGAGGGCGGAGGCGTCTTCCCGCGCAGCCTGAAATCGATCCCGCTCTCGCTTCAGGCACGCGCCGCGCTGGGCATTGAGGCCGAACAGATGACGCCGCAGGAATTGCTGTCGGCGATCCTCAAGGCCCCTGTCGATCTGCTCTGGTTCGGCGGCATCGGCACCTATATTCGCGCCGGCGACGAGACAGACGAGCAGGTCGGGGACCGGGCCAATGATGCCATCCGGATCACCGGAGCGCAGGTCCGCGCCAGGGTGATGGGCGAGGGCGCCAATCTTGGCTGCACCCAGCGCGGCCGCATCGAGGCGGCGCGCACGGGCGTGCGGCTCAATACGGATGCGATCGACAATTCGGCAGGCGTCAACACGTCCGACATCGAGGTCAACATCAAGATCGGGCTTGCCGTGCCCGAGCGCGACGGGCGGCTCGATGCGCCCGGCCGCTCCGCGCTCCTCGCGCAGATGACCGACGAGGTCGGGGCGCTCGTCCTGCGCAACAATTATCTCCAGACCCTCGCGCTCTCGCTGGCGGACCGCCGGGCCGCCGACGAGATCGGCCAGCACCGGCGCCTGATGCAGGCACTCGAGGCCGAGGGGCGGCTCGACCGCGGCGTCGAATACCTCCCCGACGAGGCGACGCTCACCGAGCGCGAGCGGCGGGGCGAGGGCCTGACGCGGCCTGAACTCGCGGTGTTGCTCGCCTATGCCAAGCTGTCGCTGCACGATGCGCTGCTCGCAAGCGATGTGCCGGACCAGCCGGCTCTTGCCTCCGAGCTCCTGCGTTACTTCCCGCGCGAGATGAATGCCCGCTTCCCGGATGCCATCGCGGCGCATCGGCTGCGGCGCGAGATCGTGGCGACGCAGCTTGCCAATGCGATCGTCAATCGCGGCGGGCCGGCGGTCGTAACCCGGCTCGTCGACCAGACGGGGGCAACCGCGCCGGCTGTCGCGCGCGCCTACGCTGTCACACGCGACTCCTTCGGCCTGCTCGACCTCAATGGCGCCATCGATGCGCTCGACGGCCAGATCGACGGCAAGGTGCAGCTTGATCTCTATGCCCGCGTGCAGGCGCTGACCTTCGACCGCCTCGTCTGGTTCCTGCGTCGACTGCCCGGTGCCGATATCGAATCGGCTATCGCGCGCTATCGCGCCGGCATTGCGGAGGTGGCGCAGGTGCTGTCCTCGCAATTGCCGCCTGCCGCCCGGGCTCATATCGCGCGGGACGAGGCGGCGCTTGCGGCCGCCGGCGTGCCGACCGAACTCGCGCGGCGCATGGCGCAATTGCCGTCTCTCGCGCCTGCGACGGACATCGTGCTCGTTGCCGAGACGACAGGGACTCCGATTTCTGGCGTGGCTTCGACCTATTTCGCGGTCGATGCCACGTTCCGCATCGGTGCGCTGGCGCAGGCGGGGCGCGATCTTGTCGTGCGCGAGCATTATGACGGGCTGGCGCTGGACCGCGCGCTCGACCGGATCGGGGCGGCTCACCGCGCGCTCACGCGGGAGGTTGTGGCGATGGGCGGCGAGGGCGCGCAGGGCGTGTCCGAGTGGACTGCACAGCGGGCGGGCGACGTCGCGCGGCTGACCGCGACCATCGAGCAGATCGCTGCGTCGGGCCTGACGCTCTCCAAACTGACCGTTGCGGCCGGGTTGCTCAGCGATCTCGTCGGCCCCGGTGCAGCCTGATGCCGCGCCCGTGAGCGGACGAGCGGGGCGGCTCGGCTGGGTTCTGTTCGACTGGGCGTGCCAGCCGTGGTTCACGCTCGTCACGACGTTTGTCGTGGGACCCTATGTGGCGAGCACGCTTGCGGCCGATCCTGTCACGGGGCAGGCGCTCTGGGGCTATGCGGCCAGCGCGGCGGGGCTCGTCGTTGCCCTTGCCGCCCCGGTTCTCGGCATTGCGGGTGACCGGATGGGCCGGCGCAAGCCCCTCATTCTCGGCCTGTGCAGCGTCATGATGCTGGCGAGCGTGGCGCTCTGGTTCGCGGCACCCGGCATGCCATATGCCCTGACGCTTGCGCTTGTCGCCTTTGCTGTCGGAACGATCGCTGCTGAACTCGCTGCGGTTCTCAACAATGCGATGTTGCCCGGCCTTGCCACGCCGCAGCGGATGGGGCGCCTGTCGGGGCAGGGCTGGGCGGCAGGTTATGCGGGCGGCCTCGTCTCGCTCGTCGTGGTGCTGGGGTTCCTCGCCGCCGATCCCGCAACGGGACGCACGCTGCTGGGCCTGCCCTCGCTCCTGACGTTTGCGCCTGAGGCGCGAGCCGGCGACCGGGCCGCAGGGCCGCTGACCGCGCTCTGGTTTGCCGTCTTCGTGCTGCCTTTCCTGCTGTTCACGCCGGACCGGGCGAAGCCATCCGCCGGGGGGTCTCTGAGCGAGGGCTTGCGGCTCCTGTGGCGGCATCTGACCGGCGAGGGGCGGCTGCGCCGGTTCCTGCTGGCTCATATGGCGGCGCAGGACGGGCTTGCGGCTCTCCTTGCCTTTGGCGGGATCTATGGCGCTGGCGTGTTCGGCTGGCAGACGATCGAGCTCGGCCTGTTCGGGATCCTTCTCACTGTGACCGGAACGGCGGGCGCGCTGATCGGCGGCGCGCTCCACGACCGACTTGGTGCGCAGCGCGTCCTGATGATGGCGCTCGGCGTGCTGATCGCTGCCTGTCTCGTCATCCTGTCGACGGGGGCCGGCCATGTGGGCTTCGTTTTCAGCGTCGCGCCGCCCGCCAGCGGAGACGGTTTGTTCGCGACGACGCCGGAGCGCGTGTTCCTTCTGGCTGGCGCCTTCATCGGGGTGGCGGCCGGACCGTTGCAGGCGAGTGCACGCGCGCTGATGGCCGGTCTTGCGCCAGCGGGCGAGGTCGGCGCGCATTTCGGACTGCTCGCCCTTTCAGGTAAGGCGACGGCCTTTGCCGGGCCGCTGCTGGTGGCGCTCGCGACCCAGGCCAGCGGGCGGCAGGAGGCGGCGGTCGCCGTCATCCTGACCTTTTTCGTGGCAGCGGCGATCCTGTTCGCGCGACTGGATGCCGGCAGGCGCCGCTGAGTCAGTGGCGGAAATGCCGGTGCCCGGTCAGGACCATGGCGAGGCCCGCCTCGTCGGCTGCGGCAATCACCTCGGCGTCGCGCATCGAGCCGCCGGGCTGGATCACAGCCGTCGCGCCCGCCTCCGCTGCAGCCAGAAGGCCGTCGGCGAAGGGGAAGAAGGCGTCGGACGCAACGACCGAGCCTTTCGCGAGGCTGTCCGCGCCCTCGCCCGAAGCGGCGCGGGCGGCTTCGCCCGCCTTCCACGCGGCGATGCGCGAGGAATCAACCCGGCTCATCTGGCCCGCACCAATGCCGACTGTCG
>JBIPLL010000587.1:0-4033 GCA_044368425.1 Beijerinckiaceae bacterium | reverse complement strand
CAATCGGGTCGACATCACCTTCTCGCAACCGGTGCTCTACACCAGCCTGGGCGCGGCCGACCTGCTGGTCAACGGCAATGCGGCCGAGAGCTTCACCATCCTGTCGCCGACCCAGGTGCGGTTCAGTTTTGCCAACACATTCACCGGCGACGGCGACTACCTGGCCGAATTGCTGGACGGCAGCGTCACGGACATCCACGGCAATCCAAACCAGTCGTGGGCGCACGCGTTCAGCATCGACGCCCACGGTCCGACAGTGAACGCCACCAGCGTGTCACAGGGCGCAACGCTGGAGCCTGGCATCCAGATCTTCAGTTTCCTGCTGAGCGAAGCCCTGGCCACCTCGGAGCTGACGGTCGGCGATGTGCAGTTGCGCGAGACCCTGACCAACCAGCTGGTCAACATCACCGGGTTCGACTACAACGGCGCCAACAACACCCTGACCCTCACCACGGCCAAGCTCGCTGAGGGCGCGTACCAACTCACCCTTTTCAGCGGCTACAACGGGTTCAAGGACGTCATCGGCAACACCCTGGATGGCAACGCCGACGGCGTTGCAGGTGACAATTTCACGCTCGGCTTCAGTGTCGACGTGAGCACCCTGGCCTACCCGGCCATGCAGGGTCTGCCCCCCGCCGGCTCGCTGGTCTACGACCCGCTGGTGCCCGGCGTCATTCATGCTGCCGGCGATGTGGACACCTACACCGTGAGCCTGGACGCCGGCCAGACCTTGAGCGTGCTGGTGTCGTCTGTCGCGCCCGGCTTGCAAATCGAGATTGCGGTTCTGGACGCGGACGACGGCAGCCAGGTGGCACTGGTCACCGGTGCGGCGGGCGAAACCGTGGCGCTGCAGGCCCTGCCCGGCCTGAGCGGCAACTACCGGGTGGAAGTCCGCGGCCTGTCGGGTGGCGGGAGTTACGGCCTCTCGCTGATCCTGAACGCTCTGCTCGAACAGGAGATGCTGGTGGGCACAGCCGGCAACGACAGCATCGGCACTGCCCAGGACATCGCATCCAGCAGCCTGGACCTCGGTTCTGGTGGCAGCCGCCTGGCCGTGGTGGGCGACCGGTTTGCCGCCACCAACCTGGACGATGACGTCTACCGCATCCAGCTCGGCGCCGGGCAGATGGCCAGCGTGGGCCTGGCGTGGACCCACAATGCCAGCGGCGAACTGCTGCTGGACCTGGTGAGAGCCGACGGAACCGTGCTGGCCATCGGCGCCAACGATGCGGGCAATGCGCAGCAGGCCATTCGTGCTTTCGTCGCCACCGACGCCGCCGACTACTACCTGCGTGTTCGGGGCAGCGCCGAGGGCACCTACAACCTGGTGGTCACACGGGGCATGAGTTTCAGCCTGCCAAGCACCCAGGCCGGCGTACCGGGGCAGGACATCAGCCTCACCGGGCAAGTGCTTGGCTCGATCGGCGGCGCCAGCGGGTCGTTGGGGTCGGACACCGGAGTCACGACCAGCCTGGGCCTGAACCTGTTCGATGCCTCCGGTTTCCGCTGGGATATCCAGCGCGATGGCGATATTGGCGACGGCTCCAACGATGCCTACGACGGTGGCATGAACCATCTGAATTTCCCCAATTTCAACACCGGCATGCTGGAGGACGGTGGGCGCGAGGTGGTCATGGGCCCGGCGACCATCGGGGGGGTGCAGGTCAGCCGCAAAATCTATGTGCCGGCCGACCAGAGTTACGCGCGTTTCCTGGAAGTGATCACCAACAACAGCAGCACAACCGTCAACTACACGGTGCCGATCAGTACCAACCTCGGCTCGGACGGAAACGAGCGGTTCGTCGTCACCTCCAGCGGTGACGCAGCCGTCACGACCGCCGACAACTGGCTGATCACGGACGACAGCAACTTGGGAGCCTCGGGTGCCGACCCGGTGGTGACCCATGTGGTCGCCGGCGACGGCAGGCGCATCAACCCCGCCACCTTCACGAGAAGCGGTGACAACGTCAACTACAGCTACAGCCTGTCCCTGGCACCCGGCCAGACCCAGATCGTGATGCATTTCGCTTCGCAAGCTGCAAACCAGGCCACTGCGCTCGCGCGTGCGCCGATGTTGACGGCGCTTGGCCTGGGTGCCCTGAATGGCATGAGCAGCGCGGAGAAATCCGCCGTGATGAACTTCAACATTGGCACCTCGGATTTCCTGCTGCAAGTCAACATGGGCGACGTGCTGCAAATCAGCACGATTACGCCGGGAGACGGCGCCGGTGAACCGGCCAACACGCTCAACCCGTCGGTCGAACTGCTGGGCCCGAACGGCAACGTCCTGGCCAGCGACGCCAACAGTGGCGCAGACGGGCGCAACACCAGCCTGACCCATACCGCGCTCACAAGCGGCACCTATACCGTGCGCGTACTCGCCGAAAGCGGCACCGGCGACTTCGTGCTGCGTGCGACGGGCGCCACCGGCTTGCAGCCACCCCTTGCCGTGACCGGAGCCAGCATCACGGAAGGCCAGGTATTCAACACACCTCCCACCTCTGTCGACCTCAGTTTCTCGCAGGCGCTGCGCGCAGACAGCGTGCAGGCCAGCGACCTGAACGTCAATGGAGTGGCTGCGGTGGGCGTCATCCAGATCGACGCCGACACCCTGCGCTTCGACATCAGTGGCCTGGTCGGCGCGGACGGCGCCTACACGCTGAGCGTCCAGGACTCCGCCGTCACCAGCCTGACCGGCACCACGGCAAGCCCGTTCAGCCGCGGTTTCTTCTCCGACGGCACGGCTCCCACCGTCACTGCAGCCTCAGTTGCAGGGGGCGAAACGATCGCCGCCGGCGCGCGCACTCTGGTGTTCACATTCAGCGAAGACCTGGCCAGCACCAACCTGGGTGCCGAGGACGTGCTGTTGACCAACACCAGCACCGGGGTGGCCTACACCCCTGCGAGTTTTGCCTACAGCGCGACCACCGACCAGATCACCGTGCAGTATGCGAGCCTGCCGGAAGGCGCCTACACGCTGACGCTGCTGTCCGGCACCAACGGCCTGCGCGACCTGGTGGGCAACGCCCTGGACGGCGACCCTGGCAATCCAGGCCCTGACAGCCACGTACTGCGTTTCATCGTGGACGACGCCAACGCTGCGCTGCCGGATTTCAACGCCTTCGCCCCCCTTGGCGGCCTGGTCTACCGCACCGAGGTGGCCGGCCGGGCCGTGCACGCCACCACCGATACCGACTCCTTCACCGTCACGCTGGACGCAGGGCAGACGCTGACGTTGTGGGCATCGCAGGTCGCCGGATCGACCCGCCTGGCGATCGAGTTGTTCGACGCGCAAACCGGGGGCAGCTCACTGGGATTGGCCGAGGCCTCGTCCCTGGGACAGACCGTTTTGCTGCAGACCCTGGCCGTCACTGGCGGAAGCTACAGGGTGGAGGTGCGTTCACTGGAAGGGTCCGGCCAGTATTCCCTCAAGGCCTTGTTGAACGCGGCCCTGGAGAACGAATCCGTCGGCGGTGCAGGCAACAACTCCCTGGCCACCGCACAGGACCTCACCGCCAGCCTGATCAGCACTGGCTCCGACAGGGCCGCCGTGGTGGGGCAATTCAACGAAACAGCGCCAGCCGCCGACTGGTACTCCGTGCACCTGGACGCAGGCCAATCGGCCAGCGCGGTGTTGACGCCCGACAGCGGCCTGACCCATATGGAAATGGGCCTGGCCCTGTACGACGCGCTGGGCAACCTGCTGACCTCGGGCACCGATGTGGCGAGCAACGTCGACGAGGCAATCATCGACTTCGTGGCGCCATCGGCAGGCAACTACTACCTGCGCGTATCCGGCTCCATCAGCGGGCAATATGGCCTGGTGCTGACCCGCGACCAGAGCTTCTCCCTGGAACAGGACAGAACCCTTCAGGATATCAGCCAGACCGGTGAGGTTCTGGGTGCACTGGGCGGACGCGGTGACGGACTGTCTGTCCGTGTCGCGGTGGTCAACAACGGCGGTGCGACCAACGTCGTCAACCAGCTCAACGACGACACCTACTTCAATTTCTCGGCGACCTCGGTCACCGCG
>JBIPLL010000325.1:0-4045 GCA_044368425.1 Beijerinckiaceae bacterium | reverse complement strand
GCACCTTGCTGACGATCGCCCGCACGCGCGCCGGATCGGGGCGTTCCTCTTCAGGCATGCGCTCCGGTGTCTCCAGGAGCGCTTCCTGCGCGGCCGCATGGCGCACGAGGTGCATGAAGCCCTGAACGGCATCGGCCCCGGTGGCGTAATGCGGGATCATCGCCGCCTCGAAACGGTCGGCCGCGACTTCCGGCTCCCCGATCCAGGCGGCAAAGACCGGCTTGCCTCGCTGATGGAGCTTGCGGTGCCCCTCGACGGCGTCCGCGGTCGCATGAGCGGCCTCGCTAGGCGATGCCAGCGCCGTCGGCACATTCAGCACGAGGACGGCATCGGTGCCCTTGTCCTCCAGCAGGATCTCCAGCGACTTGCCGTATCGCACGGCATCGGCATCGCCGATAATGTCGACGGGATTGCCCTTCGACCAGGTGGCCGGCAGGACCGCATCGAGCGCGGCGAGCGTCTCGGGCGTCAGAGTGGCGAGCGTCCCGCCGAGATCGGCCAGGCGATCGACCGCGAGCACGCCGACGCCGCCCCCGTTCGTCAGCACGCTCAGGCGCGGGCCGACGAGGCGCGGGCGCCGGCTCAGGGTCTCGGCGGCTGCGAACAATTCGTCGAGGTCGAGCACGCGCAACAGGCCGGCCCGGCGGAAGACGGCCTCATAGACGGCATCGGATCCCGCGAGCGCGCCCGTATGGGTGGCGGCGGCCTTCGCGCCAGCCGCATGCCGGCCCGACTTGACCACGACCACCGGCTTGACGCGGGCAGCGGCGCGCGCCGCGGTGAGGAACTTCCGCGCATCGCCGATGCTCTCGATATAGAGCAGGATCGCGCGGGTATTGCGGTCGAGGGCGAAGAAATCGAGGCAATCGCCGAAATCGACGTCGGCCTTGTCGCCGAGCGAGACGATGGACGAGAAGCCGATATTGCGGCTCGCCGCCCATTCGATCAGGCCGGCCGCGATGGCGCCCGATTGCGAGACGAGCGCAAGATCGCCGGCTTGCGGCGTGCGGGAGGCGAAGCTGGCATTGAGTTTGGCGCTCGGCGTCATCAGGCCGAGGCAGTTCGGCCCGATGAGCCGCAGGCCATGGGCGCGCGCCGCAAGCCGCGCCTCCTCGCCCAGCGAACCGGGACCGTGCCCCAGGCCGGCCGTGATGACGACCGCGCCGGCGACGCCCAGTCGCCCCGCCTGGTCGAGAAGGCCCGGCACGGCCTGCGGCGGCGCCGTGCAGATCATCAGGTCCGGAACCTGCGGCAAGGCATCGAGCGATGGCAGGCAGGCCATGCCGTCGATCTCGCGATAGCGGGGATTGACGAGCCCGATCGGCCCCTCGAAACCGCCGTCCCGCAGGTTGCGCAGGAGATGGCGCCCGAGCGAACCCTCGCGCGGGCTTGCACCCACCAGCACGACCGAACGTGGCCGCATCACCTTGTCGAGACGATAGGTGCTCATGGATGCATCCGCCCTTGCTGCGCGCCGGTTAAGGGCCGTCGCGATTCATATTGCACTGCAGCATGATCCCGAAGGCAAGTGTCGGCAATGTGGCAAGTGTCGGTAATGTGGCAGACGCGTGAGAGCCAGGGGCCGTCCATGGATGTTGAGCATGACAAGCGCAACCATGAACGGCCAGGCCGTGTTCCCGGAAAACCAGGCTCAGGAGGCGGCACGCATCTTCATCACGATGGCATGGGCGGGACGGGCGAGCGCGAGCGACAGCCAGGACTGGACATGGGGTCGGTTCGCGAGCGCTTCCGGTGCGGGGCGAACATAGCCGACCACGGCCGCGACATTCAGGTCCGCGACCGTGAAGCGCCCGCCCACGAGGAAGCCGCCACTGGCAGCCAGCGCATCGTCGAGCACCTTCAGGGGCTTCTCGAGCTTCGCGAGCCCGGCTGTCACCATCGCCTCGTCACGCTTTTCCGGCGGCAGCAGCACCCGGTGATAGAGGATATCGAGCGCGCCGGGTTCGCATTCGCCCATGGCCCAGAATGACCACATGGTCATCAGGCCGTCTTCGGCGAGCGAGGCGGGCGCGAGCGGGCCGCCATGTTTCTTGGCAAGATAGAGATTGATCGCCATGGATTCCGACATGGCGAGGTCGCCGTCGCGGATCGCGGGAATCTGCCCGTTGGGATTGACGGCGAGGAAGGCCGGCGAGCGGGTGCCAGTCTCCCCGAAGCCGACGGGGTCGTGCGTATAGGCAATGCCCAGTTCATGGGCGAGCCAGAGCACGCGGCTCGTGCGAGAGGCGGCGACGCCGTAGATGGTCAGGCTGGGGGAGGCGGACTCGGTCATGATCTCTCCGGGATCTACTGTGCCCGCAGGGTCTCGCGGGCGATGATGAGGCGCTGGATTTCGGACGTGCCTTCATAGATGCGCGTGATCCGGGCATCGCGTGCCAGCCGCTCGACCGGATGGTCGCGGCAATAGCCGGCCCCGCCCAGAAGCTGGATCGCGGTATCGGTCGCCCTGTGCGCGGCTTCCGAGGCGAAGAGCTTGGCCATCGAGGCTTGCCTGGCGAAGGGCCGGCGCTCGTCCTTGGCATGGGCGGCCGACAGGATCAGGAGCCGCGCCGCCTCGAGATCAGTCTCCCGGTCGGCAACCATCCATTGCAGGCCCTGAAACTCGGCCAGCGCCTGCCCGAATTGCCTGCGCTCGCGGATATGGGCCTTTGCCACGTCCATTGCAGCGCGCGCGATGCCGAGCGAGAGCGCGGCCACGCCGATCCGCCCGCCGGCCAGTTCGCCCACCGCCACGCGGAACCCGTCATTCTCCCGCCCCATCAGCGCGCTGGAGGGCACGCGACACCCGTCGAAATGGATCGTGTTCGTGGCCGAGCCGGTCTGGCCCATCTTCTCCTCGGGCCGGGCCACGACGAGACCGGGCGCTCCAGCCTCCACGAGAAAGCACGAAATGCCGCGCCCCTTTGTCGCCTGCGGATCGGTCACGGCCCAGACGACGAACAGACCGGCATATTCGCCGCTGGTGATGTAGATCTTGCTGCCATCGAGGACGTAATCCTCGCCATCGCGCCGGGCCCGCGTCGTCATGCCGGCGGGGTCGGAGCCCGCGCCGGCTTCCGTCAGGCAGAAGGCGCCGGCCGGGTAGGTGCCATCGGCAAGCTTCGGCAGATGACGGGCCTTCTGCTCCGCGCTGCCCACCGCCTGGATGACCTCGCCCACCATGTTGGTGACGGAGGTCGTGACGGCGGTCGCGGCACAGCCATAGGCCAGTTCCTCGATGGCGAGGGCGAAGGCGACCGTGCCCGCCCCGGTTCCGCCATGGGCGGGGTCGACATTGAGCGCCATGAAACCGTTCTGAGCGAGTTCGCGCAGATTGGCGAGGAACTCCGCCCGGCCTTCGCCCTTGTCGAGCCGGGGCGCCAGCGGCGCGAGCCGGTCGACCGCGATGCGGCCTGCGGCCTCGCGGATCATCTCTTCTTCGTCGCTGAGCGAGAACTGCATGGCCGCCGCCTGAAAAACCTGCGGCCAGCCTAGCAGGCTGCCGGGCCGGGGCAATGGCCCCCGGCTGCGCAGGCGGGGTTCAGCTCGCCAGCACGCGCGTCGGCGGGAACAGCACCTCGACGAGCGTGCCCTCGCCCTTGGCGCTCGTGATGGCGAAGCTGCCGCGATTGGCTTCGACCAGCGCCTTGGTCAGCGGCAGGCCAAGCCCCGTGCCGCCGGTGCGCCGCGATGTCGCGAGCTGACGGAACGGCTCCATGGCGGCCTTGATCTCGGCTTCCGCCATGCCCACGCCGGTATCGCGCACCCGAAGCGCCACCTCGCCCCGCTCGGTCAGCGCCGTCGAGACGATCACCTGCCCGCCCGGGTCGGTGAATTTCACCGCGTTGGACAACAGGTTCAGCGCCACCTGCCGCAGCGAGCGCTCGTCGGCGACGATGGAGGGGAGCTTCTGCCCCAGGCTGGTGCGCAGCACGATGCGCCCGCGTTGCGCCTGCGGCTGCAGCAGCGAGACGCACGAGGCGACGACGGCATTCACATCGACGCTGGCGAAGGTGAGCTCAAGCCGCCCGGCCTCGATCTTGGC
>JBIPLL010000651.1:0-4050 GCA_044368425.1 Beijerinckiaceae bacterium | reverse complement strand
GCGGTTTGCTGGATTGCTCGAGTCCGAACTGAGGGAGCGTGGGGTGGAGGTGCGATTGCTGCGGCCAAAGCCATGGTTGATTCGCTTGGTTGGTGCCGAGACGAACCCCCATCAAGGCTTGGCCAAGTGGTGGGGCTATTTGGACAAGTTTGTCCTGTTTCCCTTGGTCCTGTGGCGCGCTGCGCGTGGGTATGATCTCATCCATATTTGCGATCATTCCAACTCCATGTATGGACGTTGGACCGCAGGCAAACCTTGGATGGTCACCTGTAATGATCTATTGGCCGTGCGCTCGGCTCTCGGCGAGTTTCCGCAGAATTCCACCGGCAGACTTGGACGCCTCCTTCAAGGGTGGATTCTGCATTGGTTAAACCGAGCGCCAACCATCGCTTGCATCTCAGAGGCAACACGACAAGATGTGCTTCGATTAACGGATCAACCTGCTGACTATGTTAATGTCATCCACATGGGATTGAATCATCCTTATCGCAGGCGGCCTGAAGCTGAGTGGCGGTCCACCATGACCGCCATAATGGCAAGACGCTCCTTGAAAGAATCCACCCGCTTTGTGTTTCATGTCGGAGGCAATCAGTGGTACAAAAACCGCGAGGGTGTGATGGCTTTGTTTGCCAATTTGGCGCGAGATAATGCGGACCTGTATCTGCTGATCGCAGGCAAAGGGGCGACCGAAAAGCAGACAAGAAGAGTCTTGGAGTTGGGCCTAGGCCAGAGAGTGCATTTTCTTGGCCCGGTCTCGAATAATGAGATGGAGGCTCTTTATCATGGGGCGGAGTTCTTGCTGTTTCCCTCTCTTGCGGAGGGTTTTGGTTGGCCGGTCATTGAGGCGCAGGCCTGCGGTTGCCGAGTGGCGACCAGTCAACGCGCCTCGTTGCCGGAAGTCGGAGGTGAAAGCACGCTATATCTTGATCTAGACAATGAGGCCGAATGTATCGAGCGCCTTTTGGCATTACTGATGGAATCTGCGGAACAACGTGAGAGCAGGGTCCAGGGAGGATTTCAAAACATCGAGCGTTTTCGCCCTGAGCTCATGGTGGAGAAGTATCTGAAGATTTATGGTGGGGTGAAGGGATGATAGAAGCGGAATTGTGACTATTCTTCATGTCATTGCCTCCATGGAGGCCAAAACGGGTGGGGTGGCGCAGGCGGTGCGTAGCCTGATCCAGGGCCATGCAGAGAGGGGAATCAGCCATGAAGTGGTTTGTCTGGACACCGAGAATCCGGGTGAGGCGATGGCGGAATCTTTTCCTCTCCATGCGCTGGGACCTCACTCGACGCGTTGGTGCTACAGCCCGCGACTGTTTCCTTGGTTGTTGCGGCACCTTCCGAGGTTTGATTCGGTGATCATTCATGGGCTTTGGCTTTATCCCAGCCATGCGGTGCGCAAGGCGCTGAACCGGTTGCGTCGTACCACCCAAGAACTCCCGCTCTGCCACGTCATGCCGCACGGGATGCTGGATCCCTATTTTCAGCGGGATGCCTCAAGGCGAATCAAGGCCTTGCGGAACTGGGTGATGTGGAAGGTCATTGAATCCAAGGTGGTCAATCAAGCCGACGCCCTGCTGTTCACCTGTGAAGAAGAAATGCGGCTGGCCAGCCAGAGTTTCCGACCCTATCGGCCGCAACGAGAAGCCGTCGTGGGTCTTGGCCTCGAGGCCCCGCCCCCTGCAACGCCCGCGATGCACGAAGCGTTTCAAGCGGCCTGTCCAGATTTGGGTGCGCGACCGTATTGGCTGTTTTTGTCCCGAATTCATCCAAAAAAGGGCGTGGATTTGCTGACCCGGGCCTATCGGGAGGTTTGGCATGAGGCAGGCGGCGCGACGGAAGCATTGCCGGATCTGGTGATTGCGGGGCCGGGATGGGACACGCCGTTCGGACGTGAGGTGTGGGAACTGGCGGGCCAAGCCAGGGTTGAAGGTGCCCGAGTGCACACCATTGATCGGCTGGAAGGCAAAGCCAAGTGGGGGGCCTTCTACGGATGTGAGGTCTTTCTGTTGCCTAGCCATCAAGAGAACTTCGGCATCGCAGTGGCAGAAGCGATGGCTTGTGGCAAGCCGGTGCTCATCGTCAGTGCTGGTGCAGGGTTGGTGGCAGAGGATACAGAGCAGGGAACCATCTCATTGCTTCGGCAGTGGCTGGATCTCCCGCTCTCGGAAAGTGCCGCGATGGGCGCAAAAGCGCTCACCTGCTTTCAAGATCTTTTCGAGATTGGACGTGCAGTGAGAACTTTCAAACGATTGATTTTATCATGAATCACAACGTGATTGAACGAGTCGACCGAGTTGAGGCAGCGAGGGGACTGGCCGCGGCTTATGTGTTCGTTGCACACACTCTGATTGGCAACTTGAACCCAAGGGACAACTTCTTGAGCGTTCTGCTGCTGCGGTTTGGCCAGGAGGGCATGCAGCGGTTTGCTGGATTGCTCGAGTCCGAACTGAGGGAGCGTGGGCTGGAGGTGCGATTGCTGCGGCGAGAGCCGTGGTTGATTCGCTTGGTTGGTGCCAAGACGGATCCCCATCAAGGCTTGGCCAAGTGGCTGGGCTATTTGTTACCCATGTCTTGACAGCGCCCCGCCTTCCACTTTCCCGATGCATCTACTGCGTGTCATTCATTCCATGAAAACCTCGGGAGGGGGGCCTGCGGAATCCGTACGGCAGTTCTCGCGGCAGTTGGAGACGATGAATGTGAGCACCGAAGTCGTGACCTTGGATGCGCCTTCTGCTGAGTTCACAAAGTGCGAACCGGGTATCGAGCGCATTTGGTGTCTTGGCCCTGGCCGGGGTTCCTACGGCTACAGTGCCGAACTCGCACCTTGGATCATCCGAGAAGCAGGCCGGTTTGATGCCGTCATCATCCAGGGTCTTTGGAATTACCATTCCTTCGCCACGTGGCGTGCGCTGAGACGATTGCGACAAACGGGGCGGCGTTGTCCGCCCTATTGGGTCTATACTCACGGCATGCTGGATCCCTGGTTCAAAAGCGCATTCCCGCTGAAACACCTGAAAAAAGCCCTCTACTGGCGAGTGGTGGAGCAACGTGTTTTGCGCGACGCCGAGGGAGTACTTTTCACGGCAGACGAAGAACGGTTGCTTGCTCGAAATGTCTTTCGACCCTACCAATGCAACGAAATCGTTGTTGCTCATGGCATTGAGGCCCCTTTTGGCCAATTCGCTTCTCAGCGGGACACTTTCCTGAATCGTTGGCCTGCTCTGCGAGCCAAGCGGATCCTTCTATTTTTGGGGCGGTTACACCCCAAGAAGGGACCAGAATTGGTGATTGAGGGTTTTACTCAAGCCCTAGCCATTTTACCCCAGAACAAAAGGACTGAGTGGGCGCTGGTGATGGCGGGACCGGTGGCCGGGACGGATGTCAATTTAGGGTATGTGAAGTCTTTGGAATCACTCGCACATGTTCACTTGGGTGAGGTGGGATTGGGCGCGGATTCAGTGCTGTTTACGGGGCCTCTGCAAGGTGACATGAAGTGGGGGGCGTTTCATGGATGCGAGGCGTTCATCCTGCCGAGTCACCAGGAGAACTTTGGCATTGCGGTGGTGGAGGCGCTGGCCTGCGGGAAACCGGTGCTGATCTCCAACAAGGTGAACATCTGGCGCGAGATTGAGCAGGATGGAGCGGCGATGGTGGAGGACGATTCCTTGGAGGGTGCGCGCTCTCTGATCCGCCGGTGGATGGCGCTTTCGGATTCCGAGCGAGCCACCATGGGCCGTAACGCGCGTCGATGCTTTGAAGAACGGTTTGAGATCGCCGCAGCGGCGGAGCTGCTGGCGGAGACGCTGACTGAGAAAAGCTGAAAACTGAATTGGGGAATTCAATGCGTATCACCATCCTTCAAGGCGCGTTCCTGCCTGTTCCTGCCCTGATGGGCGGGGCGGTGGAGAAGATTTGGTTTGAGATGGGGAAACAGTTCGCCGCGAGGGGCCATCAGGTCACTCACGTTTCGCGGGCGCACCCATCGTTGCAAAGTGAGCAAATGATCGAAGGCGTCAGGCATGTGCGGGTGAGTGGTTTTAAAAC
>JBIPLL010000460.1:0-3029 GCA_044368425.1 Beijerinckiaceae bacterium | reverse complement strand
CCAGGTCGACGGGCACGAGAATGGTCTTGAACATGGCTTGGCTCCGCGTCCCCCGGATCACACGCGACGGGTGGGGAGATCTCCCGCTCACGACGGTATTCTGGCGCCAAACGGCGCAACTGCCTTGATCGGCGTCAAGCATGCACTGTTGCGGGCGCAGCGACATCTGCAGGCCCGGAGCGGGTGACCTGCACGCGGAAGGGGGCGCGCAACGATGGAAATTGTTCTACAAGAGGGGGTTGCCCCCGATGCCGGCCAGTGCCGGCCACCGATGCGAGCCCCTGATGTCCGATATTCCAGCTCCGCGCGAGGGGGCGAGCCTGCCGGCCGAGGGTGCCGGACGCCTGACGCGCTGGCGCTCCTCTCCCCTCGCCTTCCTGATGGCGCTGACCTTCATCAACTGGATCGGCTTCGCCAGCTGGTCGGCGCTGCTGAACAATTACGCCAAGGATGCAGCCGGCTTCACCGGTCTTGAGATCGGCATCCTGCAATCGGTACGCGAGATCCCGGGCTTCCTCGCCTTCACCGCGATGATCTTCTTCCTGTTCATGCGCGAGCAGGTGCTGGCCTATCTCAGCCTGGTGACGCTCGGCATCGGCGTTGCGCTGACCGGTCTGTTTCCGACATTCGGCGGATTGATGGCCACGACATTGATCATGTCGATCGGCTTTCACTATTACGAGACATCGGCGCAGTCGCTGGCATTGCAGATCCTGCCGCGCGCCGAAGCCCCGCGCTTGCTCGGCCGCATCGCGGGCGCGACCGCCACGGCCCAGCTTCTCGCCTTCGGCGGCAATGCGCTCGCCTGGAAATTCGTTCCGAACTACACGCTTCTCTTCGTGGTCGCCGGCACCGCCGCTGTCGTCCTGACCATCGTCGCGGTGTTCTACTTCAAGCCGTTCAACGGCACCGTGAAGCAGAACAAGGGCTTCATCCTGCGGCGCCGCTACTGGCTCTATTACTGCCTGACCTTCATGTCGGGAGCCCGGCGCCAGATCTTTACGGCCTTTGGCGGCTTCCTGCTGGTCGAACGCTTCGGCTACGAGGTCAGCGCGGTGGCAAGTGTGCTGCTCGTCACCTACGGCATCAACATCTTTGCCGGGCCGTGGCTCGGATCGCTCGTCCAGAGGCTCGGCGAGCGGACGACGATCATGATGGAGAACGTGTCGTTGATCGTCGTCTTCGTCGGCTATGCGGCAGCGTCGCACGGCATTTTCGGAGCGATGGGCGGAAAGGTCGCGGGCTTTCTCTTCATCGTGGACGGCGTGTTCTTCATTCTGACGCTGGCGCAGCGCACCTATTTCCAGAAGATCGCCGATCCGGCCGACATCTCGCCGACCGCAGCGGTCGCCTTCACCATCAACCACATCGCTGCGGTGATCCTGCCGGTAACCTTCGGCCTGATCTGGATCCGCGACCCGGCGATCGTCTTCGTCATCGGCGCGGGGATCGCCTGCATTTCGCTGAGCCTGTCCTTCCTCGTGCCACGCCATCCGGCGCCCGGCCGCGAGACCGTGCTCGCCCGGGCGCCCTAGCGCTCCGCAGCCGATCAGGCCTGGCGGGGCGGCGTATGCACCGTCAGGCCGTCGAGTTCCGGCCGGATGCGGATCTGGCAGGACAGCCGCGAGGTCGGCCGCACGTCGAAGGCGAAGTCGAGCATGTCCTCTTCCATCGCCTCCGGCTCGCCCGTCGCATCCTTCCATTCAGGATCGACATAGACATGGCACGTCGCGCAGGCGCAGGCGCCGCCACATTCTGCATCAATGCCGGGAATGCCGTTGCGGACGGCTGTTTCCATCAGGGTGGCGCCGATATCGGCCTCGACACTGCGCGCCTCGCCCGACGCATCGATGAAGGTGACCCTCGGCATGCTCAACTCCGCCAGATGACCGCGGCTGCGGCCGGAACGCGCCCTACATAAGGCAAGCGCCGGCAAATGGGAGATGCCTTTTTCAGCGCGGCGGTGCCCGCCTCCATAAACTGTCACCCGCGAGCGGCTTCCCGCAGGGCGATCGCACGGCAAGCCTCGCCGACGGCCTGCGCCAACGCTGCCACGTCGCCGTCGTCCGGCGGCAGCGCATCGGTCCCTCCGTTGCCAAGGCGCCTGACGAGCCGCTCCTCAAGCACAGTTGCCGCATGATCGACCCGGCGCAAAGCCACCGCCCGCGCCGCGCCGCACAGCCGGTGTACGTCCTCGCGCTGACCGGCCGCCGCGACCGCGTCCCCGATGCGCCCCATCAGCATCGCAGCCTGGTCCGAAAAGAGGGCGAGAAGCTCACCCGCAAGCGCCTCATCGCCGAATGTGACACGCGCAAGCTCGGCCGCGTCGAGCACCGGCTGCGGTGGATAAGCGGTGGACAATGTATCACGGATCATGAACCAAGACTGGCGGCCAGCGCCTAACGACTGTTGAATGTCGCAAGAAATGCGGCGACCGGCGGGCAGCGCCACGCCTTCGCCTCATCCACAGGGTTAAAAAGGCGTTAACGACGTTTGGAAGTTTCCAGAGCGTTAAGGTTTCCAACCCAGTCCCGGACCCTTAACCTCGAACGTGGTAAATAGTGGTTGGTCCCCGGATTGCGGCTCCGGGAGGCCCGGTGCCGTCTGGCATCGGGGGAGTCGCGAGGAAGGGTGCCGGAGTTGCCTGCGGTCGATCGCAGGCACGGCGTTGAAAAGGCGGCGAAAATGGCGAAAGATCCCAAGCGCAAGGACCCTGCACAGATTGGCCTCACGGCCATCGAGGAGGCCCTGAGCCTCGGTGCGCAGGAGCCTTCGGCGCAGGATATGGTGAAGTCGGGCACAGGCTCCTCCCGGACCGATGCCCGCTCGGAGAACGGGGAGCCCCGGCTGCCCGAGATCGCCGAGAACGAGCTTTTCGCCGAGATGAACCGCAAGCCGCAGCCGCCGCGCGACGTACCCGCCCGCGACGCGGGGCGGGATGGAGCAGGCGCGCCACTCCTGCCGCCGGACCGGTCGCAGGTCGCCAACGACGACACCCGTTCGGTTGGCGAGATGATCCAGGCCATGAC
>JBIPLL010000376.1:0-3542 GCA_044368425.1 Beijerinckiaceae bacterium | reverse complement strand
GGTCTTGCCGCGCCGGCAGCGCAGCATCTGGCCCGATGGCAGCGCGACATCCACCTCGCTGGAGCCCTCTGCCTCTCCGGTCACCCGCCCCGGCAGGACGTTGATATTGCCAGCAATGCGCGCAACCCGCGGCGATTCCGGTTCGAGATAGATCTCGCGCGGCGTTCCCAGTTGCAGGATCCGGCCGTCGCCCATCACCGCGATCCGGTCGGACATGGACAAGGCCTCGGCCTGGTCGTGGGTGACATAGATCGTGGAAATGCCGAGCCGTCCGGTCAACTCCTTGATCTCATAACGCATTTCCTCGCGCAGCTTGGCGTCGAGATTGGACAGCGGCTCGTCGAGCAGCAGAAGCTTGGGCCGGGTGACGAGGCTGCGGGCGAGCGCAACGCGCTGTTGCTGACCGCCGCTGAGATAGGGCGCATCTCGCTCGGCCAGATGGTCAAGCTGCACGAGGCGCAGCGCCTCCATGCCCCGATCCTTTCGCCGCTGCGCTGCCGCCCGCCCCGAAAGACCCTCCCGGTAGGACAGCGGGAACATGACGTTCTCGAGAACGGTCAGGTGGGGCCAGATCGCATAGGACTGGAAGACCATGGAGATCGGCCGTTCGTTCGGCTCCATGTGGCCGCGCTCGGAGGCGACGACCCGGCCGTCGATCTCGATCGTGCCGCTCGTGACGCGTTCGAGCCCCGCAACGCAGCGCAGCGTCGTGCTCTTGCCGCAACCGGACGGACCGAGCAGCGTGAAGAATTCGCCGGCAGCGATCGAGAAGCTGACGCCGTCGATGACGTTGACCTGCTTTCCGTCGGAGCGGAAGACCTTGCGCAGATCATTGACCTTCAGCATCGAACCTGTCCCCTGTTCTTGTTCTGCATCAGTGGCGGCATGGGTCCGTCCTCAGTCGCTGGAGGATTTCGTGTCGCCCATCAGGTGTCGCATCCAGATCGTGAGCGGGATCAGGATGATCGTGAGCACGATGCCGTAGGCAGCCGCCTCCGCCAGATAGCCCCGCTGCCAGACGCGCCAGATCTCGGGCGCGATCACCATGTTGCGCTGGGAGGACAGGACGAGCGGCACCGAGAACGAGCGCATCGCGTGCGAGGCAACCCAGATCCAGCCCGAGATGAAGGCCGGCATGAGCAGGGGCAGCGTGATGCGCCACATCACCATCAGTTGCGTGGCGCCCGACGTGCGCCCCACATCTTCGAGGTCACGCCCGATCTGCGCGATCGCGCCGTTCATGAGGCGTGTCGAGAAGGCGATGTAGCCGACCGTGAGCCCGACCACGAGGATCCAGAGCGATCCATAGATCGGGATCATGTTGCCCGGCGGGTTGAGGAACACGAAGATCAGGGCGATGGCGATCGTCACGCCCGGAAAGGCGTAGGGAAGGAAGCTGACACCGTCCAGAAAGCCGCGCCCCCGCCAGCGTCCGCGCACGATCGCCCACGACACCAGGAAGGCGATGGCCATCGTGACCGTCGCGGTGGCGGCCAGCATGATCAGCGTGTTGCTGACGATGGTCAGGTTGCGCGGGGTGGTGAAGAGCTGCCAGTAAATGTCGAAGGACAGGGTCGCCTTCGATCCCAGCACAGGGGCGGCATTGGGCGGAAGCAGGGACAGCCAGGCCAGCGTGACGATGGGCAGGATCACCGTCAGCATCGCGAAGACGACGATCAGCGCCAGCGCCGGATAACGCCAGACGCCGAGCTTGATCGGCCGCGGACGAAACGCCTTGCCACCGACCGTGACGAAACGCTCGGACTTGTTGACGATCCGCCGGTAGAGCACGAGCACGACGACCATCAGCCCCATGAACAGGACCGAATAGACCGCTCCCAGACCGTAATTGGGCGGCGCACCCATCTGTGCGGTGAAATAGATCAGGGTCGGCAGCAGGAAGACCCGTCCCGGCAGGCCCGCAACGAGCGCCGCCTCGAACTGGTCCATGTTGCTGATGAAGGAATACATGGCAGCAGCCAGGATCGCAGGCGCCAGCAGCGGGATCGTGACGCGCCTCACCGTCTGGATCGCTCCGGCGCCGCTGACGCGCGCGGCTTCCTCCAGCGTGGAGTCGAACATCCGAAAGGCCGCGATGAACATCAGGAAGACGGTCGTCACGCCGCGCAGGCTGTCGAGAAACACGATCCCGCCAAATGTGTAGATATCGAACGGCCCCTGCCGCATCGGCAGCCCGACCATCTCGAGCCATGGCCGAAGCACCACGTTGATCAGCCCGGTGCGCGGGGCCAGCAACACCGTCCATGACAGGACGAACAGGATGCTGGGCAGCGCGATCGGCAGCAGGATGACCACAAAGGCGAGGCTCTTGAACGGAATATCGGTCCGCTCGATGAGCCAGGCGAAGATCCCGGCAAGGCCGAGACTGATGACGGTCGACAGGATGGCGACCACGATGCTGTTCGTGAAGGCGGTCAGCGCCAACCTGCTGGTGAAGGCTTCGGCGTAATTGTCCAGCGTCCACGGCCCCATGTCGCCCGGGCTGCCCTCGCGGAACGAACTGATGACCAGCAGTGTCAGCGGTGCGACGACAAGCAGGCCAAGCACGACAATCGCCGTGACAACCGTCCAGTTGGCCCGGGCTGCCCGCAGCATGCGGTTCAGGTCCGGGACCAGCCCGATGGCGGGCGACGTCGGCTGCGGAAGGGTCTCATGCGTCATGTGCGACCTTGGCGAACGGAGGGGCGGCGGCAAGGCCGGACCCGGCACGGACCACCCGTTGGGGTGCCGTGCCGGTCGAGCGCAGTCGGAGCACAATTGCCCCGGATGGACCGGATTGCCTTGGCCGACTTACTTGGCCGGCGACGGGAAGCCCCACTCGCCAAGGATGATCCTGTTCTGCTTTTCGGCCACTTTCGCGATGACCTCCTGCGAGGCGCGCAGGATGCCCGCATTGAACCTCTTGTAGGCCTTGTTGGTGTAGCTGCCCTCGATCAGCACCGAGGCATAGCCGGGATTGATCCCCGCAATGGCTTCCTGCCCCTTGTTCGATCCGAGGAAGGCAGCAAACAGCAGCGTCGCATTCGGCGCATTCGGCCTCGGCGCGAAGGCGAGCCGGATATAGTCGCGTGCCATCGACGGATTGGGAATGATGAACTGCACCGGCGCGTTCGGGTCGGTCGGATCGGTGCGATCGCTGCGGAAGAGCCCGTGAAGCTGGTGGCCGCAGATCAGGCCACGCTCGCCCGAAGCCAGCACCTGGAAGCCCTGCGCCGTGCCACGGATCCAGAGCGGATCATTGGCCTTCACGCCGGCGGCCCACTTCTTGAGCGTCTCGTCGTCCCAGGGCCCGCCCGCATCCTTGAGCAGCTCGAAGAACGCCGGCCGGACGTCGGCAGCAATGATGCCCTTGTATTTCGGATCGGCGCACTCGGCGATGCTCTTGGGCGCCTTGTCGAAGGGCAGCACTTTGGGGTTGTACCAGATGACCCGGTGCGCCTGTCCGACGGTCACGATCCGGCCCTTGTAGAAGATATAGGTGGGATCGATCTCGACCGGCGAGCCCTTGAACACCGACCAGT
>JBIPLL010000323.1:0-4056 GCA_044368425.1 Beijerinckiaceae bacterium | reverse complement strand
CATTGTCGCCGAACAGGTAGTCGGTGCCCGCGCCGCCATTGAGGACGTCGCCGCCATCGCCGCCGAACAGCCAGTCGCTTCCGGCATCGCCGTTGAGGATGTCGGCACCCGTGCCGCCGTCGAGCAGGTCGGAACCGTCGCCGCCAAACAGGCGGTCATGGCCGCTGTCGCCATAGATGGTGTCGTCAAGCCCGCGACCATAGACACGGTCGTCACCGGCCCCGGCCCGGAACGCGATGGGCAGGCCATTGACGATGTCGTAGCCCGCGCGCTCCGCATTCGCGAGATTCGAGGCGAGGAAGACCGAGTCATTGCCGGCCTTCGCGTCGTAATAGGTATAACCTTCGGGCCCGAAGACCTCTTCCTTGTAGGTGCCGGCCACGACCACGTCATAGTCGACCCAGTCGGCCTGGTCCGAGAACAGGGGCCAGCCATTGCCGCCGCCCGATCCACCGACCGTGGTGCCGGCATAATCGACATAGAGCTCGAAGCGCTCGAAGCCGCCGGACTTCAGCTGAAGCGTGGTGAAGTCGAACAGGGCCCCGTTCGTGTCGTTGAAATTGGCGAGCCCTGCCGCATAGGCCTGGATCTCGCTGCGCACCGCCGCATTCTGGAACTCGGCGCTGGACAGGTAGAGACGCAGTATGTCGGTGCCGTCGCCGCCGCGCGCCACGTCCCAGAGAAGCCCGCCTGTGGCGTTCTTGAGTTCCTCGCCGGCTGCAGGCGTATTGGCCCCGAAGCGGCCTTCCTCCATCGAGATATGGGCGACGATGTCGTTTCCAGCCTCGCCATTCACGTCGTCGAAGCCGGCGCCGCCGGTCATCTGATCGTTGCCCGCTCCGCCGCGCAGCACGTCATCGCCCTGCTGGCCGTTGAGCGTGTCGGCGCCCTCGCCACCATTCAGCGTATCGTTGCCCAGGCCGCCGAACAGCGTGTCGTTGCCGTTGCCGCCCTCGAGGCTGTCATTGCCGTTGCCGCCGTCGAGATGGTCCGCGCCCTCGCCGCCGATCAGCACGTCAGTGCCATCGCCGCCGAACAGCCGGTCATTATCCGCCCCGCCGTCGAGCATGTCGTCGCCGGCTCCGCCGTTCAGCGTGTCGCTGCCCGCCTCGCCATGCAGCTCGTCATTGTCGAGGCCGCCATTCAGGCTGTCATTGCCGGTCCCGCCGCGCAGAATGTCGTTGTTGGAGCCGCCATCCATCCAGTCATGGCCGGCATCGCCATGCATGGTGTCGGCGCCCGTGCCGCCGATCATCGTATCGTTTCCAGCGCCGCCATAGAGCTTGTCGTCGTCGATGCCGCCGTCGATGTAATCGTTGCCCTCGCCGCCATAGATCGTGTCGGCTCCGCCCTGGCCGAACAGCGAGTCCGAACCGCGGCCGCCCAGCATGACGTCATTGCCAGTCCCGCCATAGACCGTATTGCGGTCGGACGCGGTCGACTCGTCGACGAGCAGCTCCATGGCCGAGGCAAGGTCCTCCTCGCTGACGCCATCGGCGAGAATGCCGAGCAGGGCATTCACGTCGTCGACCACGCTCTGGTTGAGCTCGCCATTCGCCATCAGGTCGCCGCGCAGCGAATGACCGGAGAGGATGAGGTCGTCGCCAGAGCCGGCATCGATGATGTTGTTGCCCTGACCGCCGAGGAGCAGATCGGTGCCCGCGCCGCCGGAGAGCCGGTCATTGCCGCGTCCGCCGTTCAGGATGTCGGTGCCGCTGCCGCCGCTCAGGATGTCGTCGCCTGCGCCGCCGTCGAGGATATCGGTACCCTCGCCGCCATTCAGCGTGTCGTTGCCATTCCCGCCGAAGAGCCAGTCATTCCCGGCTCCGCCGTCGATGACGTCGTTGCCGTCGCCGCCATCAACGATGTCGTCACCCGCACCCGCGCTGAGAATGTCGTTGCCTGCGCCGCCGACAATCTTGTCGGCACCTGCGCTGCCATTGGCGATGATGCGCGCCTGAAGGCGAATTTCCGCCGCCCCGCTCGATGCCGTGCTCGCGAGGCCCGTCGCCGTGACCACGCTACTGGTCGGGGCCGTGATTTCCATTGCCATTGCCGCTCTCCCTGCCCGCGCTCGCCAGGTGGGAGCGCTGTTGACTGACTTTTAGTATTCACACTGGCGACAGTCGATAAGTCAGCGCTATAATAAAAACAAGAACCGATTCGATGGTAAATTGCGTAAAAATATAATCACTTGATGATATTTCATGAATAGAAATCGTATTAATAACATTGTATAGTGATACAATACAGCAATGAAACTCTATTTAATTTCATGTCGCTTTGCTTTAACGAATTTTATACGATATTTTGTGTCGAATCTCACGGGAGATGTTGAAGCACGAGCGGCGGGGTCGGTTTTCGGAAAAGCAGGCCATGGCCGCAGTTCGCGCTCCGGTGCGCGGGTTTTCGGCCCAAAGTGAAACACCCCGCCCGGCATGGCCGGGCAGGGTGTGCAGGATGGCTGGATACGGAGCGGTGACAGTGGCCTGAGGGTTCAGCGCCCCCAGCGCAGGGCCATGACGTCGAGATCGCGGGCAAGTTCGAGCAGGCCGGCTTTCGCGGCGCCAGGGACCGGGCGTTGCGGATGTCGCAGCGCATCGCAGGCAATGATCCCGCCCGCCTGCATCAGGATCTTGGCGCTTGCCAGCCCGCATTGCCGGTTCTCGTAATTGATCAGCGGGAGGAAGCGCGCATAGGCGGCCTTGGCGCCGGCGCGGTCGCCGGCCATCCAGGGGTCCATGATCTGGCGAATGCCGTCGGGATAGCCCCCGCCTGTCATGGAGCCTGTCGCCCCCGCATCGAGATCGGCCATGAGCGTGATCGCCTCCTCGCCGTCCCACGGCCCCTCGATCGCCGCGCCTCCTGCCGCGATGAGCTCCCGCAGCTTGGTTGCGGCGCCGGCCGTCTCGATCTTGAAATAGGCGACGTTCTCGATCTCGCGCGCCATCTTCGCCAGAAGCGCCACCGACAGCGGCGTGCCCGCGACAGGCGCATCCTGGATCATGATCGGGATCGAGATCGCGTCGGAGACCTGCCGGAAGAAGGACTCGATGCCCGGCTCGCCGACCCGGATCGTCGCGCCGTGATAGGGCGGCATGATCATGACCATGGCCGCGCCCATGTCCTGCGCCCGGCGCGAGCGCTCTGCACAGACCCGCGTCGCATAATGCGTGGTCGTGACGATGACCGGCACGCGTCCTGCGACATGCTCAAGGCAAACCCGCATCAGGGTCTCGCGCTCTGCGTCCGACAGCACGAACTGCTCGGAGAAATTGGCAAGGATGCACAACCCGTGCGACCCGGCATCGATCATGAAATCGAGACAGCGGCGCTGTCCGTCGAGATCGAGGCCGCCGGCCTCGTCGAAGATCGTGGGCACCACGGGGAAGACGCCACGATAGGGGCGGGGGGCTGGGGGAGCCATGGGGGGCCTCACAAGGCTTCAGGGGAGGGCAGCAGGAGCCTGCCACCGTGCGGCTATCCGGCCAATCGGCTCGCCTGCACGGTCCATGCGCAGGAAAGGGCTGTGTGGCGTCGTGTCAGAACGCCAGGAAGAGCTGCGCCTGCAGGGTCGTCCAGGGTTTTTCAGGGCAGGGCGTGGCATAAGCCCACATGGAAAACTGGCATTCGACTGATGGGCGAAGTCGGCCGGACGCGTCAGCGCAGCGGGAACGGCAGCTCAATAGCGCCCGAAGAGCAGTCGCAGCCGCACCGCGCCCGCATTGCGGATATGCTCGCGGGCGGCGGCCTCAGCCCGGTCGGGATCGCGATCCTGCATGGCGTCGAGGATCGCATTATGCTCGCGATGCACCTCGTCGATGCGGCCAGGCAGTTCATAGGTCGTGCCGGGCACCAGCATCAGCGAGTCGGACAGGTTGGCGAGCGCCCGCTGCAGATAGCGATTATGCGCCGCCTCCGCGATGCGGGCATGGAAATGCCTGTTCAGCGCCGCGTGGCGCTCGTAATCGGCGCTGTCGATGGCACGGTTCTCGGCCAGGAGATCGACGAGGGATGCAAGTTCCGGCTCGGAAGCGTGCTGCGCCGCAAGCCGGG
>JBIPLL010000674.1:0-2646 GCA_044368425.1 Beijerinckiaceae bacterium | reverse complement strand
CTCCTGGCAGCGGTCAACCTGATGCAGGGGCCGGAATCTATGTGGGTGAAGGACGGACTGCATCCATTCGCAACTGCACTTTCTACTGGAACTATGCGGTATCCTACGGGGGTGGTCTCGCATCTTATGGCTTTGGCAGCGTCTCCTTGGACCGGTGCTATTTTCATCACAACTCAGCTCCATTCAATGGCGGGGGTGGCCTGTTCTTGGATTCCTCTCCGGGCTCGCATTGCATCATTAAACGGTCACTGTTTGCGAACAATAGCGGCTCGGCTTGCGGCGGTGCACTTTTCCATTATGGCACCACCGCCTATATTGAGAATTCTGCTTTTGTTGCCAATTCATCTGGAGGTGGCATGCAATCCGGGATTGGAGCCGGGGCTATCCGTGGGTTTGGCGGTGCCGCTTGGATAACAAACTGCACATTCTCAGGAAATACTAATACGCGCGGAACAGAAGGTGCCATAAATCATGGTTCCGGGACTTACGTGAACAGCATTATTGTGGGGTCTGGAAGCAATCCTATTGCAGCCAGTGCCACCAGTCATCTGCTTTCAGATCAGACAATCACGGGAATAAACAACGTCGTCGGCACACCCGCTTTTGCGAGTGCTGGGAGTGTGCTCGGTGTGGATGGAATCTTTGGGACGGCTGATGATGGCTTAGTATTGCTCGGCGCGTCTCCCGGTGTGGATTCTGCTGATTCGACCTTGGCTCCTCTTTATGATGCGATTGGGTCGCCACGTCCTATAGGCGCTGGTGTAGACCGTGGAGCTTACGAAACGCTCGTGCCGCCACAAATCACCACACACCCTCAATCCACCACCGTGGCTCAGGGTGCTGCCTCAGCCCTCCAGATCGCAGTTTCTGGCGTGGGGCCATTCACCTACCAATGGAAGAAGGATGGCGTGGTGATTCCTGGAGCCACTAGCGACAGCTATCCGATAGCATCCACGCAACCTTGGCACATCGGTGAATACAGCGTAACCGCGACTGACCTAGGCGGGGAAGTGGCGAGTAATGTAGCGACGCTCTCAATCGCTGGCGTCCAAACCGGGATATGGCGGGGGCTGGTCTCTTATTTTCCCTTGAATGGCAATGCCTCCGATCAAAGTGTGTTCGGAAACAACGCCACGGTTGTTGATGCAGTGCCTTCCCCTGACAAGTTAGGCGCAGCAGATTCAGCATACTATTTTAATGGCACGAGCTCCTACATGACAGTGGGTGGAGTCCCGATTCCGACGAATAATGCGTTCACTTGGTCTGTTTGGATTGATCACCAGGGACCCGCTGCCGACAAGGCCATCATTGAACGGGCTCAAGCTCTGGGTGTGAACCCACTCACGCCTTACTTGAGGACAAATCCAGACCAGAGTGTGCGGTTCGGCTCGTACGATTTTGCACAAGGCGGCTCTTCCGTTTCATCGGCAGCCGGTTCCGTCACCGGCAACAGATGGACCCACTTAGCTGCTACGAGCGACAGCACGGGCTTACGCACTCTGTACATTGATGGAACAAAAGTTGCCGAGGGATCGAGCCCAAGTTACGGGCAAGCGTTGGCGCTCTTTATATTCGGTGCCGATCGTTTGTTGCAGCCTGCCAATTTTTACCAGGGCAGTCTGGACAACATACGCATCTACAACCGCACTTTAAGTCAGACAGAGGTGCTTCACCTTTACGGCTCGGAAGATCCAGATTCGGATTCAGATGGGCTGAGGGATAGATTCGAGACGAATACCGGGATTTACGTTTCTGCTGTAAACACTGGCACAAATCCAACTCTGGCTGACACAGATGCCGACGGGCTGCTAGACGGTTTGGAAGTAAATTTTCATGGTTCAAACCCGAATATCAAAGACTCAGATAGCGATGGTTTTGACGACGGGTTTGAGGTGAGCACTGGCTTCAATCCAAATTTGGCATCAAGCACCCCCGATACCCTGAGTTCCATTCTCACTGCTGTTGAATTTCGGTTCAACGCCGCCAACGGAAATTCCTACCGGATTGAGTCATCAACTGATCTCACGACCTGGGGCATTGTCGAAAACGGAATCAACGGCACAGGCGGGACCATCGTCCGTTTTTATTCGATTGAGGGTCAGACCCGCAAGTTTTACCGGACTAGAAGGAATTAGAAAACTTACCAAACCTAAGACGACCCATTACAGACGACCAAAAGATCGAAACCATCATCGATTCGCTGAAAAAACATGCACTTGGAGATATAACCCGGGCAGCAAAAGGAGGCTCCAAGATGGGCGCCTCATATCCTCTGTAGCTGTCTCATTGATGCCATGGCAGGTTTTGAGAAGGGAGGCGATACGAGAGGGGATGATTATAAGTGTTTTGTTCGGAGAAGGCTTCAAGGATACGACCCAGAAAAACTTTACTCTGACTTGAGGTGCAAGCTGGTTCACAGCTATTCTGAGGGCCGCTCCTATTCCTTTGTCGATGATAAAGCGGATCAGCATCGTCAACCCTTCGGTTCGAAGATCGTGATCAATCTGGAGAACTTTATCGATGAGACCAAAGCAGCGTTAGAGGCATTCGCCAGCGATATCAGGAATGTTAATCTAGACGTCAGAAGAAAGGCCATTCAACGGCTGGACAGCAATGCCATCATTGTCGTTTCTTGTTCAAACTGCA
>JBIPLL010000644.1:0-4058 GCA_044368425.1 Beijerinckiaceae bacterium | reverse complement strand
TCTACATACATGTATTAAACAAAATGAAAGCTAGACGGCCTATGCCTGTTTTCGGAACACCAACACTATAAAAAAGGGGGCATTTGCCCCTTTTTTTTAATAAAAAAAATATGTGCATATCACCAATAAAACTGAAACCCTATATCGTAGGGTGGACACCGGAACAGCAAATAATAGTTAAATTAAATGGTATCAAACAAAAGGAAAACTTAGTACCATGTGGAAAATGTAATGAATGCAGAGCCAGACGAATATCCGGTTGGTCTTTCCGTTTACAAAAGGAATCATTACTACATAAAACAGCACACTTTGTTACACTAACATATGGTGATAAACCACCATTAACACGATCTAACTTAATGACATTGGAGAAAAAACATTTACAAAATTTTTTCAAATACCTACGAAAGGACGGTGAAAAAATAAAATATTATGCGTGTGGAGAATACGGTACTCGTACAAAACGGCCACACTATCATTTAATAATATTTGGAACTACAACAGATATGATTATGAAACATTGGTCGCATGGACATGTACATTTTGGGCAAGTAACAGGAGCCAGTATTGGCTATACATTAAAATATATGTGCAAAGAAACCAAAATACCCGAGTTTTGGAACGATAACAGAATACCAGAATTTGCACTTATGAGTAAAAAGTTAGGATTAAATTACCTAACACCCCAAATGATACAATGGCACCAAGCCGACCTCAAAAACCGTTGTTATGCAACGATAAACGAAATTAAAATCTCCTTACCACGCTATTACAAGGATAAAATATATAGTTTACTGGATAAACAGATAATAGCTAAACATATGGAAAATACCGCAAATTTGGAATTTGTGGAAAAATCGTTAACAACTAAAAGAAAAATGTTTGAAAAACAGGATTTAATTCGTACACACAAAGGATTAAAGAAAACAAAACGACTAACAGAAAACATATGAAAGTTAAAACACCATTTCAAGGCGAACAATTTGATCAACCATCATTGACAGTTCCAGATCAAACAATGAGTATGCGTACATTAATGGAAAGATACGCACGAGGACTACCACTGGATAACATGAAAAAACCATTATATGATGTTGACGAATTGAGTACAGGTGTTGACCTGCGCAAAATGGATCTTGTGGATATTCAGGAAATGACAATGGAACACAAGAAATTAATAAAAGGACATAAGGATAAACTTGAACGAAACGAAAAGCAGCGCCAACACGACCTTTTCGAAACGGAGGTAACAAAACGCGTGAATAACGCGTTAAATAAGCAATAATACACCCTTGATATATTATTGCTAATTGACATTTTCCCAAAATTCAATAAACAAAAAAACTATGCCAATAGATCCAAATACAGCTGTAACAGGAGGACTACAAGTTCTTCAAAGTGGTGGGAACATGTTGTTCCAAAACCAACAAAACAGATTAAATAGAGAATTCGCGCAAGGACAGGCGCGATTACAAAGACAATACGCAAATGAAGATTGGGAGCGTACCAACGCGTATAATAGTCCAAGCGCAATGAAAGAAAGGTTTAAGGCAGCTGGACTAAACCCAAATATGATGTATTCACAGGGTGGAGGATCAAACACAGCTGCAATGGTAAGAGGATCGGCACCAGCTGAGTACAAAGGAATAGCCCCACAGTCAAATATCAATTTTATGTCTTTAATGCAATTACCGTTGTTAATGGAACAAAATAGGCAGTTAAAATTAACAAACGAGGCTAAAATGATAGATAACCAATTATTAAAAGAGGCTGTGGGATTAAAAACACCGACTAATAATGAGTTTCTCGGTCGTGATCCAGAAACCGGTGATTTAATGTTTGATTCAAGAGCATCATATTTAAAAAATAACCCTTATTTACAGCGCGATCTGGATCAAGATATAAAACGCGGTCAAATAACAGCACAAAACTACACTAATTATATTACGGAGGCTACCACCGAATCGCAAATTAATAACATTATTTCACAAGCAACGGTTAGTTATATTAATGCTGAAATAGCGAAGGCAACGGAACAAACACAAAAGGATCAACTGCAAACAGCGTTAGAAAACGCAAAAAATCAAGGTAAGATTATAGCAGCACAGGCAAAAGTAGCAGACATGGAGATTGGCATGACATCACAGTATTATATAAAAACAATTATCGAAGTATTAAAACTGTTAAAATAAACATTAGGCAATAAAAGAGCGATATTTATTCAGTCAATGAGCGCAGCGAATATGAATAAATAGTCGCGACAGCCTACGGCAACTACACTTAAAAAAAATATTATATGGAAATCACAGAAAAACCAAAATTTACTAAGTCAGATTATCAGAGAATCTGCACAGTAATTCTAAAAAACGATTTTAGCGCAACATGGAAAGAAATCAGCGAAGTGCTAAATTTAAAACAAAACGAAGCCAAAAACCTTTACTTACAGCTAATTCGTTTAATGGAAAACAAAGAGCTGGAACAGCGAACAAACAAACCTGATCAAGATCAGTTACATGTGATGGAAAAAATACCATTTTAAACACTTAAAAAAATATAATATGAAAAACAAACGCAAACCAACAAAAAAAACACGCTACACAGTAGCAAGAGGAGGTATTCGACTTTAAAACACAAAAACTATGGAAAATTTATTTAACAGTATTGAGGTACAGCGTCCACCCTCAAACACTTTCGATTTAACACATGATGTTAAGATGACAGGCGCAATGGGCAAACTTATGCCATGCTGCATAGCTGAATGTATACCAGGCGATACTTGGGATATTGCTGGTGATACATATATACGATTCGCGCCAATGGTGGCACCTATAATGCATAATGTTGATGTATGCATTCACTATTTCTTCGTACCAAACCGTCTAGTTTGGGAAAATTGGGAGAAATTTATTGTAAACGAGCCAACAGGAGGCTTACCACAGTTTACATGGTCTAGTTCAACGCCTGAAACAGCAAAAAAGCTAGGAGATTATCTAGCGGTGCCACCACCACCCGCGACAAGCACAGCTCAAAATATTAATGCGATTCCATTCGCAGCTTATCAGGCAATTTATAATGAATATTATCGCGATGAAAATTTAATTCCAGAGGTTGATTACCAACTCGTCGACGGACTAAATGCATTGGGAACATTCGGTACCCTAAGAAATCGAGCTTATGAACACGACTATTTTACAGCTTGTTTACCTTTTGCACAAAAAGGTAGTGCAGTGGATCTGCCATTAGGCGATGTAACATTAAAAGCATCATGGGACGGATCAGTGGGAAACGCCCCTACATTTCGAACTACTGCTGGAACAATTAGTCAAGGTGAATTACAAGTAACTACAAGTGATCGCATTGGAGCTGATGCCGGTCTAGGCGTGGCTCAGCCATTGGCATATGATCCAGGCGATTCTTTAACAGTAGGAGCTACAACAATAAACGATTTGCGTCGCGCAATGCGATTGCAGGAATTTTTGGAAAAAAACGCAAGAGGTGGAACCCGATACATAGAAAACATTAAAATGCACTTTGGCGTTCAGTCAAGCGATGCGCGTTTACAGCGTCCAGAATATATTACAGGAACAAAGGCACCAGTACTGGTACAAGAAATTACAAACTCAACAGATCAAGAAGATCCAAGCGCAGTTTCGGTACAAGGCAATCCAAGTGGAAAAGCTACAAGCTTACAAGCTGGGCACTATGGTAAATATAGGTGCGAAGAACATGGGTATATACTTGGTATTATGTCTATTATGCCGAAACCCGCTTACCAACAGGGAATTCCAAAAAACTTCCTAAAAACTGATGTACTGGACTTCTATTGGCCCTCATTCGCCCACATTGGCGAACAAGAGGTAACAGAAAACGAAATCTATGCTTACACAGCAACACCAAACAATGTATTTGGATATATTCCAAGATATTCCGAGTATAAATACTTACAAAACCGCGTAGCTGGACTATTTAGAACACAACTTGACTTTTGGCACTTAGGGCGAATCTTCGCCTCGGCGCCTACATTAAGTCAACAATTTATCGAAGTAAACAGCGCAAAC
>JBIPLL010000648.1:0-4059 GCA_044368425.1 Beijerinckiaceae bacterium | reverse complement strand
TGACGGGGAACCTGAATCAGCGGTTGGTGCCTCGTCTACAGCCACCAAGTCCTTCCAGGCCTCCATCGCCTCCACTCGTGATCGGTGATCCGTTACCCCGCCCACGAGCACCGTCCTCACCGTTTCCAGGAGGATAAAAAAGTCCAGCAGGATGCTCATGTGCTTCATGTAGAACAGGTCATGCTCCTGCTTGCGCCAGGCATCTGCCATCGTCGAGCCATAAGGGTAGCGCACCTGAGCCCACCCCGTGAGCCCCGGCTGCAGCAACAACCGCTCCCGATAATACGGAACATGCCGCTCCAACTCTTCGGAAAACTCCGGACGCTCTGGCCTCGGGCCGACAAACGACATCTGTCCTGACAGGATGTTGAATAACTGAGGGATTTCGTCCACCCGAAACTGCCTCAACCACCTGCCTACCGCAAAAACGCGTGGATCCTCCTTCTTGGACCACTGCGGACCGTCCTTTTCAGCATCCAGATGCATCGTGCGCAGTTTCAGAATGTAAAACGTCTTGCCCATTTTCCCCAAGCGCTTTTGCCGGAAAAAAATCGGCCCGGGCGAACTCAAACGCACGGCGAGCATCCCCACCAGAAGCGCTGGCCCGAGCAGAACGATGAAGAACAGAGCCGCCACCACATCAAACAACCGTTTCAACTTCTTGATGTAAAGCAGTCCCGACTGGCCAGAAGCACGAAAGAGCCATGCCTCAGTCACCAACTGAAGAGGCACTGCCTGATACGCCATCTCGCACATGTCCGTCAGCGACACGGTCTCGATCCCCTGGTATCGCCAGCGCCGGAGTTGCGGAGTGAGTTCAGGGATCAACAAATGCCAGTCACGCACCAGCACCATCTCAGGCTGTTCCCGGAACAGGCCGTCTTCCACCTGCCCGATGTGACCCAGAAAAGCGATCTCCTTCCCTTTCGGAAGGTAAGACCCCACCGTGAGAACTCCAATCAACTCCACCCGATCACTGCTTCGATTCAGGATGCCAGCCGCCTGCTCATCCTTGAGATCGGACACGATGCAGACAGCCCGAAACTTTCGATGGTTGGACCGCCGATGCAGCCAGACATGGTGCAACGCACTGAGAAGCGTAAGCAGAATGAACCCTATCCCCACCACACCGCGCCCGACCCGCGCATCAAAGTCCAATGAGCCAAACGCAAGGATCACGGTCAAAGACCCGCTGAGCGCTAGAGACAACCAGCGCACTCGGACCCAGGGGGTGAGTTGCCGTAGAGACATGGCGTACAGCCCGCCAATGTAATTCACGCTCGGCAGCGCCAGCGCCGCTAATGCGATGGCCGGAGCCCACAGCAGGAACTTTTCCGGCACCCACTCATGAAACCGCAGCAAGGATGCCGCCGTGAAGGAAATGATGACGATCAGACTGTCCGTGGCGAAATGGATCGCTGAGAAGACGAGATGCTTTGAAGCCAGTGAATGGGTTGACATGCAGGGTAACGGGTCGGTCGGATGGGAACAGGGCCGACCTAGGGAGGTCTATTAGTATCACAACACCTTCATAACGCAAATCCTCCTCTTCGCTCATGTGCTTCAGATCAGGCAGGTTCGAGCTGACCGTTCCATCGCCTCACTGAAAGTGGAAACAACGGACGGCTTCATCTCGGGTAAAAACCGGTTTTTGGGGTAAGGGGTTGCTGATGGACGTCTTCCTTGCTTCGGGCTCGGATCCGCTCGATTCGTCTCACCGGTCATTCGCGACGGGGTGCCCCTTGAGGCAGGATCAGTTGGCTCGTCGCTCCGTCCGTGAAGGTGACGAAGACCATCACCCTGCCCGTGCTGTCCATGATCGGCTGTTCCCAGCGCCGGTCGGTCTGCCCGGAGGCGGGAAAATCGACTCTCCTGATCGTCTTCGACCCCTGGGTCGTGGCGATCACATCGCCCGTGCGCATCACCAGGGTGAGCTCACCCCCGTCGGGGGCGCAGCGCCAGATGCCTGCGTTGTTGGCTGCGGTCGTGCCGCCTCCCGTCACATTGCCGAGGAAGACCATTTGCTCAGCTCCGCCGACGACCGGCAGATCAAACGACGCAAACTTGGCTCCGGCCGGCATTCCCGGCGCATCGGCCTCTCCTCCGACCCTGACCACGTATTTCATCACTCCGCTCAGGTCGCTGTAAATGGCGTACACATCCCCGTCAGCCGCCGAACTGACGCCGTTGCCATTGACGTCCAGCCAGCCTCTCCACGCGCCACGGTTGCCATTGGTGAGCCAGCCGCCCCAGAGGTTGCCCACTTTCGCTCCGTTGGGTAATCCAAAGCCCGTCCGGTTGGTGTTGTCATCCCCACGGCGCAAGATGCACTGGTAGTTTGAAGCATCGCTGCCCGTGCCACGCCAGATGCCGTCATTCTTGAGGTTCGTCGCATTGTCGCCATTGGAGTTCAACTGGCCGCGGAAGCTGATCACACCGCCGCTGCCGATCGTGGGGGACTTGATGTTCCTGAACGTCGCGCCTCCCGTGCCCGGCGCTGTGTCGCCCGTGGCTGCGGTTCCCGCCATGAAGACCTTCGTTGCGGCGCTGCCTGACGGAGTCACAGGCTGGTACCAGAGGCTTTCCCTCGCTGATGGTTTGGTCAGCGCGACAAAGGCGAGGTTACCCGTGGCATCCATGCGCAGGGCGTCTGTGTAGCCTCCAGCCAGGTTGCCGAATTTTTCAGACCCGACCCCCGTGTTTGCATTCTCGCGTGCGACGACTTGAACGGCTGTCGTCGTCGATGACACACTGGCGCGTAGAACGGCCGTGTCCGTCGTGGCGCCTTTCATCGTGATGACAAAGGCCGCCTCACCCGTGGTCGCGCTGGTGTGCGCCGTGGCGAAGCAGCCGGACGCAAAGGCACCGATGGTGGCACCGGCAACCGTCGGCACAGAATCGCTCTCACGCATGAGGATGCTCAGACCGGCACTCCCGACCTCGCTCCACAGAGCGGTGTCAGTCGCCACCGTCGTGGCCGGCGAGCCGCTACCCACGGCCAGCGAGGCCAGGAAAGTGACCTCGCCACTGTCGTTAATGGCCGGTGTCTGCGGCAGCACATCGTAAGTGGCCAGCGTCTCGCCCGTCTCGGGCGCGGTGTTGCCGGTGAGGGCCAGGAGCTTGAGCCCAGTGCCGTTATCTTTCCACACCCCACTGATCGCGGGGCCGCTGGCGTTCAGCAAATAGCCTGGGAAAACGAGCTGACCATCCGAGCTAAAATAGCCACCGCGCCGGAGCACATCGAACTTGCTGCCGCTATCCGCTCCCGTCGCGTCCGGTGCATTATTAGCCGTGACCACGTCACCTACCGCAGAGGGGACGGGGATGGTGCCTGCGCGCGTCACCACCACGGTGTAGAGCAGCGTCGTTGTGCCGTTTTGCGCGGTGACGCGGACATCGATCGGGTTCGCCCCGGGAAGGAGCGCGAGGGGTGCACTGGGGACGGTGGAGGCGACGGTGCTGTAAGCCCCTCCATTCACGCGGACCTGGACCGTCGCAGCGGCTTGGGTCACGGTCGGCGTGACCGTGACTGACACGGTCGCGTTCGGCACCGAGGAAGTGTAGCTGGTGGTGCCGCTGGAGAATCCCGGATTCAAAGTCGCCGTGGTTAGCACCAGATTGGCTAGACTGGCGACGTTGCTCAGCGTGTAGGTGTAGAGCGTGTTCGCCGCATTGGTGCCGCCGGGGGTGGTGACCAGGACGCTGGCTGTGCCCGCCGTGCCTGCTGGCGTGAAGCAGGTGATCGTCGTGGCGTTGACCACGTTAACACTCGTGGCCGCCGCGCCGCCGATGGTCACGCCCGTGGCTCCGGTGAAGTTGGTGCCCGTGATCGTCACGCTGGTGCCACCTGCGGTGCTGCCGCTGGAAGGGGAGATGGACGTCACGGTGGGTGGAGCGACGTAAGTGTAGAGCGTGTTCGCTGCATTGGGGCCACCGCCGGTGGTGACCACCACGCTGGCCGTGCCTGCACTGCCCGCCGGGGTCACGCAGGTGATCGTCGTGGCGTTGACCAAGTTCACACTCGTGGCCGCCGCGCCGCCGATGGTCACGCCCGTGGCT
>JBIPLL010000322.1:0-4062 GCA_044368425.1 Beijerinckiaceae bacterium | reverse complement strand
CAGCCAATAGGCGCCAAAGGCAAGCCCGCCAGCCAGCAGCACCGGGATCAGCGGCATCAGCGCCGCCGTGGCGCCGGCCCCCCGGATAAGCGGCCGCAGCGCGCCGCGCGTGAGCGCAAGCACGGTCAGGATCGCGAGCGCCGGATAGAGCGGCAGCACGTAGTGGGGCAGCTTGATCGGCACCAGCTCGAAGATCACCCAGGAGGGAATGATCCAGGCGAGGCAGAAGATCACCTCCGGCTCGCGCCGCGTCGCCCAGACATAGGGACCGGCCAGCGCCACCAGCGCAGCTCCCGGCCAGAAGGTCGCGAAAAACGCGAGAAAATACAGCCCGGGCGGCGCTCCGTGCCGCTCGGCCTGTCCGGCAACCTTGCCGAACATGTCCTTGCCGACCGATTCCTGAAAGAACGCGCCATCGCTCTTGAAGGCGATGGCGACGAACCAGGGCAGCACGACAGCCGCCACCACGAGCAGACCCAGCCCCGGCCGAAGCCGCATGAACCAGCCCGCCGAACGGTTCCACAGGCTCAGGACGAGCGTCGCAAGGCCTGCAATCATCAGGACGATGGGTCCCTTGACCAGAACGCCAAGCGCGGTCGCCGCCCAGAAGATCACCATCGTGGAGCGGTCGAGCGGCCCGTCGCGCGTAAGCCAGGCCCGCGCGAGCCCGCCGAGCATCAGCGTCGCCGACAGGGCGAGCACGGCATCGGTCTTGGCAAGCCGCGCCTCGACGCCCAGCAGGATCGACGACGCCATCATCACCCCGGCAAGAAAGGCCGCACGGCGCCCGACAAAGGCCAGCGCCGCCCAATAGGTCGCAAGCACGACACCGATGGCGCCCAGCAGAGACGGCACCCGGTAGACGCCGATGGTGACGCGCGCCTCCGGCACCCCCAGCGCCTCGGCAGCCTTCACGCTGGCGCTCTGCAGCCAGTAGATCCCGACGGGCTTCTTGTGGCGCGCCTCGTCCTGAAAGCGGATATCGACGAAATCGCCGGTTTCGAGCATCTGCTTCGTCGCCTGCGCAAAGCGCGGCTCGTCGCGATCCATCGGCTGAAGCGACAGGAAACCCGGCAGGAAACAGGCCAATGCGAGCACGATCAGCGCGGCGCAGGCGCGGGCATGGGTCGCGGCCAATGCCGCAAGCAGGCGCTCCCAGATCGAGGCGCTGCCGGCAGGCACGTCGCGGGCCGTCATCGCCGCAAGGTTGATCCCGGCTATGTCGGACGCAATGTCGCGGCCCGGATCGATCGTCATGGGATGCTCCTGAGGGCCGGTCCGTGAACGCCAGCTCTCCCGCATCCGGTGCGGGCAAAGCCGTCGCAATAAACAATCGATTCAGGCCACAGCATGGCTTGGCGACCCCGGGAGGATTCGAACCTCCGACCAACAGCTTAGAAGGCTGCTGCTCTGTCCAGCTGAGCTACGGGGCCGTCGGAACCGGCGCGGGAGCAGCCCCGCGTGGCCGGCCGGTTCAATGCGTCCAGAGACCGACGCGGTTGAACTTGAAATTGTCGGAATAGGACATCGGTCGGGTCGGGCTCTCTTTTGATTCTTCGATCCGGTAGGCAATGCCCTTGCGCGTGGCATAGGCGACGGCAGCCTCCTGGCTCTCGAACCAGAGCTTGACCTGCGAGAGCATGTCGCCCGATGTCGTCCAGCCCATCAGCGGCTCGATCTCGCGCGGCTGTTCCGGCTCGAATTCCAGCAGCCAGCGCTTCGTCTTGCCCTTGCCGGACTGCATCGCATTGCGTGCGGGCCTGTAGATGCGTGCGACCATGTCGACTGCCTGCCTTCTTCCTCGAGCATCCGGTGGTCGGGGCAGCAGGATTTGAACCTGCGACCTGAAGTACCCAAAACTTCCGCGCTACCAGGCTGCGCTATACCCCGTGACCGAACGCAAGTGCGCTACCACGCAAGACCGATCACCTCAAGCCGGGGCAGTCGAACCAGACGCCGGACATCGCCGAAATGCCGACAGTCCCGCCCCTTCTCGCGCAAGAGCTGCGCATCCTCGACTTCGCAACCGGGCTTGCAGTTCAGCGGCGAAACATCGGGTGCTCGATCCGGTCTCCCGCCCTGATGCCAAGCTGTGAGCTGACACCGGCATTGATCTCAAGGACGCCGAGCACGGGCTCGCCCGACGGAATCGTGCGGGTCGACAGCGGTTCCGTATGCTCCTCGATGCGGGCGATCGTGCCATCGGCCCGAACAAACAGCATGTCGAGCGGAAGATAGGTGTTCTGCATCCACATCGAGACGGGCGCGACGCGCTGGAAATCGAACAGCATGCCCCGGTCCGCCGGGAGAAAGCGCCGGAACATAAGCCCCCGCGCCCGCTGCTCGTCATTACGCATCACTTCAACCTGGAAACTGTGGCGCTGCCCGCTCGCCGTGACGACCGCAAGCGCTTCGGTCGCGGTCGTGGCGGGGGCACCCTGCGCCAGGACCTGCATGGACATTGTCGCGGAGGCCGCAAGCGAAAGCACAGCCAATCCCAGCATCACCGCGACAAAACGCGGCACGAACGCGATCCGCTCGACAAGCAGGCAGAACAGGCGCAGCGCGCCAGACGATAACCGATGCATCACGCCCCACCCTGTGATCGGTCGAGATCCGCCGACCATGTCAGTATAGAGACGGCGGCACGTCGCGGACAACGTCAACCGGTCGAGCCGGCCCCGAAGCCTGAGCCGAAGCAGGGCCAATGGTTGGGACTGTCCAGCATGCGTACCGCACCGGCCGCAACGGCTCGATGCAGGCCGCACCGTGTCAGGCGGTCCGGTTGCAGTGCATGCTGCCGCGCAGTGTCAGTGTGAAACCGGCGCAACGCCGCCATCGATTGGACGGACCTCGGCAGCCATCAATCCCTTGGGCCCGTCGCCGAAGCGGACCAGCACTTCCTGGCCCGGACGCAACTCCGCAAGGCCATAGCGCCTCAGAACTTCCATGTGGACGAAGATATCCGGAGTGCCATCGCCGCGCGTCACGAAGCCGAAGCCCTTGAGCCGGTTGAACCATTTCACCGTCACCCGCTCAAGGCCGCTCGTCGGCTCGACGGTGACATGCGTGCGCGGGGGGCCAAGCTCCGCAGGATGAAGACCTGCGCTGTTGTCGAGCGACAGAATACGGGACACCTGGAAGCCGCGCGCCCGCTTCTGCGCCTCGCAAACGATGCGGGCGCCTTCGACGACGCTTTCGAAACCGTCCTGCTTAAGCCTGGTGATATGCAGCAGCACATCAGGCATGCCGTTATCTGGCACGATGAAGCCAAAGCCCTTGGCGAGATCGAACCACTTCACGCGCCCGGACAGCTCGATCGTCTCGGAGGCACGCTCGGCACCCTCCTGCATCGAGCCCAGCCGCTCAAGACGCAATTCGCCGTCAGTGGAACTTGAGAGCCCGAGGGTCTTCCGGGGCGGAACATCATCAACCATGGACACTTCACCGCAATCGAATCGCACACCCTTGGTAAGGATTAAGATAGCATTGCGATCGGGCTGGCAAAGCCAAACTGCGGCGCAGTCCCGCCTCTTTCAGGCGCGGATCTCTGCTCCGGGCCTCGACCGTTGCCTCAGATGTTGCGCGCAGGCGCTCAGCGTATCGCCAAGATCGGCGCGGATGACCACATTGGCCAGCCTGTCCAGCGGGGTCTCGCTTTTGGTAACGATCACGAGATCGGCGCCCGCCTCCCGAGCCAGCGCAGGGAGGTCGGCCGCCGGCCGGACAACGAGAGAAGACCCCAGAACCAGAAACAGGTCGCAATCACGCGCAGCCGCAACGGCCTTTGCCAGCCTGTCGCGGGGCATCGGCTGGCCGAAGGCGATCGTCGCGGACTTCACGAGGCCGCCGCAATGCCTGCAGACCGGCGCGTCGCCATGCCGCTCGAAATGCGAGCGCAGCGGGGCCAGTTCATGCCGCTCGCCACAGGCCAGACAGGCGGCATAGGTACCGTTGCCATGGATCTCGACAAGGCTTTGCTCGGGCAGGCCGGAGGCCTGGTGCAGCCCGTCAATGTTCTGCGTGATGACGATATCGACCGGTCCGCCCATGACGAGCTCG
>JBIPLL010000668.1:0-4075 GCA_044368425.1 Beijerinckiaceae bacterium | reverse complement strand
GCAGCTGCCTGTCGGCTTCGGCCCTGATCTGCGCCTCTTCATGTCTTGTCAGGCAAAGCGCGGCTGCAAGCGAACCACCCTGCCCGCGAAGATGGGCACCCAGCATTGCGTTCTCGATCACGCTCAGCTCTGGCACTAGCTGCACATGCTGGAACGTGCGGGCGATCCCGAGTGTCACCATGCCTCGTGGCGTAGGCTTCGATATCGGCTTTCCGTCAACGCGCAGGGTGCCGGCGTCCCGGTCCAGTATGCCGGTAATCAGATTGAACAACGTACTCTTGCCGGCTCCGTTAGGACCGATGACGGCGAGAATTTCACCACGATCCATCCGGAATCCGACGCCATTGACGGCCTTGAGACCGCCAAACGACTTGGAGATATCGTCGACCTCCAGCGCAGCCGACGCGTCGCGCGGCAGGCGCTCGCGTCCCGACAGCATCGTTATGCCGGCATCGGTAGCTTTCCGCCGCGGACGGTCGAGCCGGGCCAGCAGGTGACCAAAGCCCACGTCACGGTTGAATTGCAGCAGACCTATGATCAACGCGCCGAACACGATGATCTCGAAGTTTCCCGCCTGGCCGATCAGGCGAGGAAGCATATCCTGAAGATATTCGCGCAGCAGCGTAATGACGCCGGCTCCGATGAGCGCGCCCCATACCTGCCCCGCACCGCCAACGACAGCCATGAACAGATACTCGATGCCCATCGTCAGGCTGAACGGCGAGGGATTCAGGAAGCGCAGCATATGTGCGTAGAGCCAGCCTGAAATACTGGCGAGGATGGCTGCATAGATGAAGGCAACCAGTCTCAGGCGCGCCGTATCGACGCCGAAACTTTCTGCTGTGATGCGCGAGTTCTTGATCGCACGTAGGGCTCTGCCAGGCCTTGAATCGAGCATGTTCCGAAGCAGCGCCATCGCAATCAGCACAACAGTCCAGATGAGGACGTAGAAGTGGGAACCAGTGCTGATCGTCCAGGGGCCAATGGCGACCGGCGGAATATTGGACAGACCGGTATGGCCGCCCAGCAGCTCCAGATTGCCGAAAACGTAATAGATGCTCATGCCCCAAGCGATGGTGCCAAGCGGAAGATAGTGCCCCGAAAGCCGAAGCGTCACGCCACCCAGGATCGTGGCAGCAACAAGGGTAACGCCCGTGCCTGCGAGGAGGCCGATCCAGGGGGACAATCCTCCCAGAGAGCTCAGCAAGGCCGTCGTATACGCGCTCAGCCCGACAAAGGCTGCCTGCCCGAATGACGTAATGCCCGTTACACCAGTCAGCAGCACGATCCCGAGCGCGACAAGCGTATAAAGGCCGACATAGTTCAGTGTCGTGACATAGAAGTCCGGGAGCACAGCCCCCATCACGGCAATGATTGCGGCGAGTGCGGTCAGAATCCCTCCAGGCATCACTCATCCTCTTCGTGTGCAGAGGAGGTGAGCGTGCGGAAGAGCAGAACCGGCAGCACTATCGAAAAGACGATCACTTCCCGATAGGCGCTCGCCCAGAACGAGGCGAAGGATTCCAGGATGCCGATGAACAGGGCTCCTGCAAGGGCGATCGGGTAGCTGGCAAGCCCCCCGATGATGGCGGCGACGAAGCCCTTGAGGCCCACGACGAAACCCGAGTCATAATAGATCGTCGTGATCGGCGAGATCAGGATGCCGGAGAGCGTGCCGGCAGCAGCTGCAGCAGAAAAGCAGATGAGCCCCGCTGTTTCCGGACGTATGCCCACAAGTCGCGCACCGGCTCGGTTGACAGCGGTCGCCCGCAGGGCCTTGCCGAAGAGCGTGCCCGAGAGGGCAGCGGCAAAGCCGATCATCATGACGAAGCTGACGCCCAGCACGACAAGACTCTGACCAGATACAGAGAGCGGGCCGAGCTGGAAGGTCGCCCCACTCAGGGGCGCTGTTCGTGACCCTTCGGGACCAAAAACCAGCAGGCCGACCCCGACGAGCACGAGATGTGCCGCGACAGCAGCGATCAGCAGGATAAGGATTGTTGAATCCGCCACAGGCTGGAATACGACCCTGTAGACCATGGGGCCAAGCGGCACGACGATCGCAAATGTCACGAGAAGCTGACCGACTGGGCCCAGACTGGCCGGAGGCACCAGTTGCAGGAACAGCAGCAGCGCGGCCGGATAGACAAGAAAGAGCACGAGGCGGGGCCAGGAAGGTGGTTGCCGGGTACGCAAGGCGCCGGCGATCTCGTACAGCCCGGCGAGAATGCCCAGAACGACAACCATGTACACCAGGTTGGGAAACGCTCCTTGTTGCAGGGTGGCAAGAGTGAGCGCGCCATAGCTGACGAACTCACCCTGTGGCAGGGAGATTACACGTGTCACTGTGAACACAAGTATGAGCGAGAGCGCCAGCAAGCAGTAGATGGCGGCATTGATGACGCCATCTTGCAAGAGGAACAGGGCTATATTGAAGTCCATAACCGGTTTTTCCAGTCACTCTCGCAAAGCATACTGTCACTGAACGAGCGTAAACCGGCCGTTCTTGACCGTTATGATAACAGGAGCATCGGCGGCATAGCCGTTATGATCCTGCGCGCTCATCGTGACGGGGCCGGCAGTCGTCGCGACCCCCCGAATGCCCTCGATAGCATCGCGAAGCGCCGACCGGAATTCCTCGGTTCCAGGCTTTGCCTTTGCGCTGGCAACCGGTACGGCGGCCTGCGCGATCAGGACCGCATCCCACGCATAGCCAGCGAAGGCGGAGGTCGTGCCAGCACCAAAGGCGGCGTCGAACTTCCGGGTGAAGGTCAGGGCCGCCGACTTGGCTGGGTGACCATCAGGAAGCTGATCGGCAACCGACAGGGGATTTGCTGCAATGAGCGTGCCCTCGACGGCCTTGCCGCCAACACGAACGAAGTCGGCATTGACGACGCCCGTGGTCTGGTAAACCTTGCCACGGAAGTTGCGTTCGGCCAGTGCGATCTGTGGCAAGGTTCCCGGCGTACCCGATGCCGCCACCAGGATCGCATCCGGGTTGCCGGCAATCAGCTTCAGGGCCTGCGCCGTCGTCGACGGGTCCTTGGCACCATAAAGTTCGCTGGCGACGATCGTCAGTCCGGCCTGCTCGGCGAGCGGGCGAAATTCCCGGATCCATCCTTCGCCATACGCATCGTTCACGGCGATCGTGGCGACACGCTTCACGCCAGTCGCGACCATGTGCTTCACGGTCGCCGCTGCCGTCGTGGCATCATTGTATGGTGTCTTGAACACCCAGCGCTTCGCATCATCCATCGGGTGTATGATGGCGCGGCTGGCACCCAGGCTGATCATGGGGGTCTTAGTGCGCCCAGCGACCTCGATCATCGCCAGCGAACTTGGGGACGTTGATGAACCGATGACGAGATCGACCTTTTCCTCCGTCGTCAGACGCTCGATGTGGCGCCGCGCGGCGGTGGGGTCCGTGCCGTCATCCAGCACGATGTAAGAGACGCTGTGACCGCCGATCTCCGTCGGCGCCAGCGAAAGGGCATTTCGTTCGGGAATGCCGAGCGACGAAGCCGGACCGGTGGCACTGACGACCACCCCGACCTTCATCTGGGCAAGCGCAGGTGCAGCAAGTCCTATGGATGCTGCAAGTATCGTTACAAGTTTAGCGACGCGCATCGATGTTCTCCTCTGTCAGGGGCTTAGAGGGTGTCAATCGTACCGAGTATCGTCGTGCATTGATGAGAGAGGGTACCACCATTTCCATGAGACAATGCTATGGTGGCCTGAGGCACCTGGCGTGCTCCTCCGTCTCCGCGGAGCTGAATGACTGCCTCGCCGAGGCAGAAGAGGCCGTACATTCCGGGGTGAACGAAGGAGAGTCCACCACCGTTCGTGTTCACGGGAAGTTCGCCACCAGGCGCGATCCGCCCCCCGCTCACAAAGTCACCGCCTTCGCCCTTTATGCAAAACCCAAGATCCTCAAGGAACAGGATCGGGTTGATGGTGAAGGCATCATAGAGTTGCAGCACGTCCACATCGGACGGCGAAATCCCAGCCATGGCGAAAGCGCGTGGGCCGCTTTCGGTTGCTGCTGTGACGGTCAGATCCGGCATCTCTGCAATTT
>JBIPLL010000320.1:0-4093 GCA_044368425.1 Beijerinckiaceae bacterium | reverse complement strand
GCGACGGGAAGTTATTTTTCAGATTCGATCATAGGAAATGAAAATCGAAATATACTCAAGGGAATGGCTGGAGATGACGTCATAAATGGCAGGGCGGGGAATGATGTACTTAATGGCGCGGCCGGCAACGACGTGCTAGAGGGTGGTGAGGGGCACGATACCCTCGATGGCGGAATGGGGCTCGACTGGGCATCATACCAGTTAGACGCATTACCAGTTGCGGCCAATCTTTTTGCTGGCTTCGCGGTACAACGCGTTGGGCAACCCGATTTCACGGTTGACACACTCATCGGGATTGAAAATGTCCGTGGCGGATCAGGAGACGACTTCCTGATAGGCAGTGATATCTCAAATATACTGGAAGGCGCTCTCGGAAACGACAATCTTTGGGGATATGGGGGGGACGATACGCTGATCGGCGGCGATGGTAACGACGTAGCCGTAGGCGGCGATGGCAACGACATAATCGAGAGCGGGTTGGGCCAAGACTGGCTTTATGGTCAGGCGGGCAACGATACGCTACGAGGCACGGATACTGTCGCCAATACCTTTAATGTGCTGGTCGGCGGTGACGGGAACGATACGCTGATTGGTGGACCGAGCGGCTTTGACTACTTCTACGGCGGAGATGGGGTCACGGGAGGGAACAACGACACCTTTGTGATTGCGCCGAACTCCGGCACCAAGGTGGTGATCGACTTTGAGGCGGGTGGCGTCAATGACGTGTTGCAGCTTGTAGGCACACCGCTCACGAGCTTCTCGCAGGTCCAGGCGGCCATGAGCTTCTCGGGCGCGATCAATGGCACGGTGCTGGTGGTAGACGCAGGGACGCAGGTCTGGTTCCTGGGTCAGCAACCCGCGAACCTTGCTGCAGCCGATTTCCTGTTCGGTTAGATGGTGGCTGTTACACAAAGAAGCTCAGGATGAACCCAAGCCAGTATGAGTCGGTACGTGCAGCGTTGACATTAGTGAGTCTGGATCGAGATGAGGTGTTTCATGAAGCCGGAGGTGACCTATGCAGCGAAGACGGTTTGGCCGTGAGTTCAAAATCGAGGCGGTTCGCCTGATCAGGGAACGCGGAGTGAGCGTCGCCCAGGCGGCGCGCGATCTGGATGTTCACGAGAATGTCCTTCGCAAATGGGTGAAGGAGTTTGCCGCCGATCCAGGGCAGGCGTTTCCCGGACATGGCCAGATGAAGCCCGAGCAGCTCGAGATCGAGAAGCTGCGGCGGGAAGTAGCCAAGCTCAAGGCGGAGCGCGACATCCTAAAAAAGGCCGCAGCCTACTTCGCGAAGGACGTGACATGACCCGAAGGGCCGCGCGAAGCGTGGAATTTCGCGTTCATTGCGAAGCACCGGGGGATCTGGCCGGTGGCATGGCTTTGCGGAGCGCTGGACGTATCGCGGTCGGGCTTCCACGCCTGGCTTATCCGAGCGCCGAGCAAGCGCAGCCGCGACGATGAAGAGATCGGCGCGAAGGTGCGGGAGAGCTTTGTCGGGTCTGCCCATACCTATGGTGCAAGGCGGGTCTGGCGCGACGTGCTGGCGGCAGGGATCGACTGCGGCCTGCATCGTATCGAGCGGCTGATGCGAACGCAGGCTTTGCGAGCCAGACCGCGCCGACGTGGTCTTCCGAAGGATGATGGGCAGCGCTCCGTGATTGCGCCAAACCTGCTCAACCGTGAGTTCCATGCCGAGCGGCCGAACCAACGCTGGATCGCCGACTTCACCTATGTGTGGACAGCCGAAGGCTGGTTGTACGTCGCGGCCGTCATTGACCTGTACTCGCGCCGTGTCGTCGGCTGGTCGATGAAGGCGGAGATGACGGGGCAGCTCGTCACCGATGCGCTCATCATGGCGATCTGGCGCAGGGGCAAGCCCGATGCCCTCCTGCACCACTCGGATCAGGGCAGCCAGTCTGCCAGCGAGCAGTTCCAGAGGCTGATGGCCGACAATGGCGTGCAATGCTCGATGAGCCGATCTGGCAACGTCTGGGATAATGCCGCCATGGAGAGCTTCTTCTCCTCGCTCAAGACCGAGAGGATCAGGGGCAAGGTCTACCGGACGCGAGACGAGGCGCGGGCGGATGTGTTCGACTACATCGAGAGGTTCTACAATGCCGTCCGCAGGCACTCGACCATCGGCTATCTCACCCCGCCGCATTCACCAAAAATGGCGCCGGGCTCCTGACATACCTCGCCAAAATGGTTTCGTTGGTGCAACCGGCTTCCCGACGAACATCAGGCCGCGCAAAGATGGCGCCAATCAGCGCCGATCGACACGGCGCCCTTAAAATCTGGCGGTTGTTGAGGTGACGCTCGGCCTTGAAGTGATTGTGGATCGAGCCATCAAACAAACGTCGGAAATCGTGCCGCCTGTTCGGCCGCGTTCGGCGCAATTCGCCCCCAGTCAACTCAAAGTGGTGGGTAAAATGGTGGGTGACAGGGGAGGTAAAATATCGAACCTGAATGAATTCAATGGATTAGATAAGGCTAATGGCGGAAGGGGTGGGATTCGAACCCACGGTGGGCTTGCACCCACGGCGGTTTTCAAGACCGCTGCCTTAAACCACTCGGCCACCCTTCCGGTGATCCGCTAATGCCGGCTCCGCGTAAAATTCGCAAGTGGGGTTGATCGGGGTGTTTGAGGCTGGCTGAGCCTTTCGTCCGGCCGCTCTGCGCCGCCGGGCTGCTGACCGATCCTCGGCGGGTTGTTATAGTGTGGAATGAAGTCATCGATTGGCCGGGGCGTGGCCCGGCTTTCTGTACGGGGAAAAACAGATGCCTCAACGTCTTGCTTCCGCCTGTATCCGTGCAAGTGCAGTCGCCGGTGCCGCGCTGGTTGCCCTTGTCGGATTGGGCCTTGCGCCTGCGACGGCGCGTGAACTCGACGGCGACGACATCCGCCGCAAGGTGACCGGCAAGCGGATCTATCTCGCAGTGCCGCTGGGGGGTGAATTCCCGTTGTTTTACCGGCGTGACGGACGGGTCGATGGCACAGGCGAGGCACTCGGCCTCGGTCGCTTCGTCAGGCCGACAGATCAGGGTCGCTGGTGGGTGCAGGCGAACCGCCTCTGCCAGCAATGGGAGGTCTGGTATGAGGGCAAGGTCATGTGCTTCACGCTGACCGACCTTGGCAATTCGCGGCTCAAGTGGCTTCAGGATAACGGGGATGCGGGGACGGCGCGGATCGGGAATTGATGTGCCACGTCCTTTGGGCAGGGTGCGCTGCGGGTCGCGCAAGCGCGGCGACACCGACGCTGCAATGATCTCCTCGAGCCCCTGACGATTGATGGACGACGGATTCCGGGGGCCTTAACGCGGCCTTCACCCAATGGAGCGATTTTGATGCTCCGTTGCAAATGGGTTGATCGCCGCGCTCGCGTCGGCTAACCCTTGCGTCGCAGGCGCCGGTCGCGACAGGCCGGCTGCCGGAAGGCTTCGAAGCGTGTCGATCGCCTGTGCGGCGAAACGCATTCGTGCCCAGATGGACAGGGGTCACATGGCTACGGCACAATCCCTTGCCTCGCTTCAGGCGACGGCTACGATTGGTTCCGGAACTGCAACGCGTTCCGAGGGGCTTCGTTCCCACAGTTCTCGTCGTCATTCCGGCCTTGTCATCGTGGCCGGCTTCACGGCCCTCGGTCTTGCCAATTGCAGTGCGCCCCAGGTCGGCTCCAGGGGGGGCGGTGTCGATCCGAAATATGGCGTCGCCGCCAGCCCGCGCGTTGTCGAGGATGGCGCGCTGGTTCCGAAGGGTGGCGGTCGCCAGATGGTCGGGCGTCCCTACACCGTTGCCGGCAAGCGCTATGTGCCGTTCGAGAAGGAAAAGGGCTATTCCGCTGTCGGCACCGCGTCCTGGTATGGCGCGAATTTTCATGGCCGTCTGACGGCCAATGGCGAGGTTTTCGATCGCGGCTCGATCGCGGCGGCGCACACCACCATGCCGCTCCCGAGCTATGCGCGCATCACGAACCTGCGCAACAAGCGTTCCATCATCGTGCGCGTCAATGATCGCGGTCCGTTCCACGGCAACCGGATCATCGACCTGTCGCAGCGCGCTGCCGAGGCGCTCGATTTCAAGAATCTGGGTGTC
>JBIPLL010000319.1:0-4094 GCA_044368425.1 Beijerinckiaceae bacterium | reverse complement strand
ACGCTCTCAACGGCTGCGGGGCGAGCCAAAGGTGTCGGCAATGCCGCCGTCGAGAGGCCGCCGCGATCCGCGGCGCAGCCGGCCAGCGTCAGGGCAAGGGCAAGAAGGGCCGCGGCCAGCCCCGGCTTGCCCTTGCCTCCTGCCTCCGATGCCTGCCTCTGTCGCCTCATCGCTCCAGGATCTCGATATCGTCGGGCTGGGCCAGTTCGATCAGCGGGCCGCCAGCGTCCCGGATGAGCCCGCGCACCAGCACGCGGGCGCCGGTCAGGCTCCGGTTCCTGATGCCGGATGCGACAAGCCGCGTCCAGACGGGACGGCTTATCGAGACCGTCATGTCGCCCGACCAGTCGCTTCCGAAATTCAGGTAGGTCATCGAACGACGCTCCCCGACCGACTGCACCCGCCCCTCGACAACGCCGAACTGGCCCACGTGGCCCAGTACCGATTGCGGTTCCTCGGCGCGCAACGGCCAGCGCCCGCTTGCCCAGAGGCCCCGCCCCTGCGTGCGCGCGCTCGCTTCGGCTGCCTGCAGGCGGCTTCGGCAAGGGTCGGCCTGACGCTCTGTCTTCAGTATTGCGGAGCCGCCAAGAAGCAAGGTCTCCTCCCACCAGTGCCAATGTGAGGGTGGATGTGGCGCAATCATGTCAGTCGCCTCGATCCGCGCCGAAATGCGCCCCCAGCGGTCTGCCTCGCCCATCGGCTGGAAGCGGACGAGCGCGCCGGATGGCGGGGCGCCCGGTTCTGCGCCCTCGACAGGCATCAGACCCTGCGGGACGAGAACAGTGCCGTCGGCGAGATGCAGGTCGAGGCCGGGCCCAAGTCGTGCCACCGTGCCGGTGCGGACCGGTTCTATCGCACAGGCAGGTCGCCTGGCCTGCGCCGCGACGGGATATGTCCAGGCGGCCGTCGCGAGCAGGATGCAGCAGAGCCACAGGACGACCCTGTGCCAGTCCGCATATCGGCTTGCCGATTCAACCACGGACGTGGTCTGGCGCTGCCCTGAGCGACACGGACCCCGGGTCCGGTGCCGGACGGCCGGATCGCTGCCCCTGGACGCGGGACGAAGATCGATCACGTCGTCATCGACCGTTGTGAGCTGCAACGCTTTGTCCTATTCATGCCGCACACGCGCGGACCTCCGCCGTGGGCGGGGTCCCGTAGCTCAGCAGGATAGAGCAGCGGTTTCCTAAACCGAAGGTCACAGGTTCGAATCCTGTCGGGACCGCCATTTTGTCTTGCCGGTTATCGATTTCGCCGGTCTTTTCGGATTTCTCCGCGCATGATGCGTCGACGCCGTTGGTTCCGGCGGGGTATCCGAAGATGGTCGTGCGAAGATGGTCGTGTGTGCCGGTGCCGCTTGTCAGCAATGGATCGTGGCGACGCCCCGCTCGACCGATACACGGGTTCCGGCTGCGGCGGACAGCTCGACGACGCGGGACAGGATTGCGTCCGCGAGCGGCCCCGGCTCGATCAGCGCAGGCAGGCCGTCGGCTCCGCAGGCGGTCGGCCTCAAGACGATGGAGCGCACGCCCTCGCGCGCGATCTCGATGTCCGCGATCACCGACCAGGGGTCGATATGGGCGAAGATCTCGAGCTGACGCGGCGTTGCATTGATCCGGTCCTGCTGGGCGATGTGGTTGCCCAGGCTGTAGATCACCGGCTTGCCGCCGATGGTCTCGATGGCTGTCGGACTATGGCCGTGATTGCCCAGGATGAAGTCGGCGCCAGCAGCAACCACTCGCTGCGCCAGCGGGCGCTGGTAGGTGGCAAGCGGCGTGCCGCGTCCATAGCCCCAGTGGATGGACACGATCAGCACGTCGACCTGCGGACGCAGCGCCTTGATCGCAGCCTCCAGCGTCGCGACATCCTCCTCCTCCGCCATGCTCTCGACCGCAATCGGGCCGCCCGGCTCGATCATCATGCCGATCGGATCGAGCGCGGCATATTGCCGGATGCGCACCGCCGCGATGCCGGGACGGTTGTCGAGCACGGCATAATAGGGGGGCACGAGGCACGACACCGCCAGGATACCGACACGAATGCCGTTGAGCGTCCGGATGGAGGGCGCCCATGCATCGGCCGGCTTGCGTCCACCGCCGACTGGCTCGACCCCGCCCTCGCGCAGATGGTCGAGCGTGTCGAGGAAGGCCTCCGGGCCGTAGTCCCAGGTGTGGTTGGTGGCAACCGTCATGATCTCGTAGCCGGCGCGGCCAAGATCCCGGCCCACATCCGGATCGACGAGATAGGCGATGGTGGAATCGGTACGCCAGCCGCGCGTCGAGAACTGCACCTCGCATGAGCCCCAGACGAGGTCGGCCTGCTTCATGTGCGCCATCAGCGCGTCGAAGCCATCGGAGCGCACGGCATGCTCGCCGAACAGGCGATTGCGGATGACGATGTCGCCGGCTGCGGCGAGAACGAAACGGTCGGACATGGCGGCTCCGGCATTCAGCGGTCGAGGAAGACCGTCGTGATCTGGGGGAAAGCGATCAGCAAGGCGATCATGGCCAGCATCGCGACGATGAAAGGCACCACGCCCGCGATCACGTCGGTGATCTCGCCGCTCGGGCGGATGCCCTGCACGACATAGAGATTGACGCCGATCGGCGGCGTGATCATCGCCAGCTCGACGAGGATCATCATCACGACGCCGAACCAGATCGGATCATAGCCGGCGGCAAAGACGAGCGGTGCGATGATCGGGATCGTCGTGATCATCATGGACAGCGTTTCCATGAAGCATCCGAGCACGAGATAGAACAGCACGATCGCCAGCATCAGCGCGAAGGGCGACAGGCCCAGATTGGTCATGAAGGAATTGACCGCACCGGTGAGCCCGACCCCCGACAGGATGAAGTTCAGCAGATAGGCGAAGATGATGATCAGCATGATCATGCCGGTGGTGCGCATCGTCCCTTCGAAACAGGCCCCCAGCATCTTCAGGTTCAGTTCGCGACGGGCGAGCGCAAGCAAAAGTACCGCGACTACGCCAAGTCCCGCCGATTCCGTGGGGGTGGCCAGCCCCGTATAGATCGAGCCGATGATCACCACACAGATGAAAACCGGGGGAAGCAGATCGACGAGCGAGGCGAAGCGCTCGGGCCAGGTCGCGCTCACGCGCACTTCGCGCAGGTGATCGGATGAGAAGCGCGAGCGCAGGAAGATCGTCAGGCCGAAGATCGCCGCCAGGATCAGCCCCGGAAGCACGGCCGCGACATAGAGCTGCGGGATCGAGGAATTGGTCAGCACGCCATAAATGATCATGTTGATCGATGGCGGGATCAGGATGCCCAGCGTCCCGCCAGCGGCGATCGAGCCGAGGAACATGCGCTCGTTATAGCCATATTTCTTCTGCTGCGGCAGCGCGAGCGTGCCGATCGTGGCCGAGGTCGCGACACTCGAGCCCGAAGTCGCGGCGAACAGGGTGCAGGACGCGATATTGGCGTGCATGAGGCCGCCGGGAAGCCACGACACCCATTTGCTGAGCGCCGTGTACATTGCCTCCGCGATGCCCGTGCGCAGGAAGATCTCGCCGAGCAGGATGTAGAGCGGGATCGCGACGAGCGTGTACTCCGTCGCGGCGTTCCAGCTCACCTCGCCGAAGGCCAGCCAGAGCGGCATCGACGTGAACACGGCGTTCAGCGACAGCCCGAGGATCCCGAGGATGACCGCCACCGGAATGGCAAGGCAGACCAGGATCATGAGCAGGACGAGGGTGAAGATGAGCATGTTGGGGGCCCGTTGAACCGGAGCGGAGAGCCGAAAGGGAAAGAGGCCTTGATGCTCAGGTCTCGTCGCGGATTTCCTCGTCGATCGTGCGGATGCCGACGATCTCGGAGACGCGCCTGTGGTCGCCGCGCATCAGCGCCCGGACCGCGAGGAGCGTCAGGACGCAGGCCGTGAACAGGAAAAAGGCCAGTCCGGCCACCCACAGGAGCTGAGGCACCCACAGGGTGACCCCCAGCGGCGTATTCGAGCGGGCGCCGATCTCATAGGAGGTCAAGGCCGTTGCACCGGCCTGCCAGAGCACGATGCCGACGACAGCGACAAGGCTTGCGATGGCCAGCAGGTCGAGAGCGCTGCGCCAGCCTCGC
>JBIPLL010000318.1:0-4098 GCA_044368425.1 Beijerinckiaceae bacterium | reverse complement strand
CATTCATGGGTTTTGCGACGATGCTGATCGCGCGGCTCGAACAGGCGGTCAGCTTCGTCAATTCGCTGCTGATGCAGGCGCCGAAGATGCGGGAGTTCTTCGACATCCTCGACACGGTGCCGGCCGTCACCGACAAGTCCGGCGCGATCGACGTCCAGAAGCTCTCCGGCGCGATCAGTTTCGAGAATGTCTCGTTCTCCTATGACGGCAAGCGGGCGGCCGTTGCCGACCTGTCCTTCGACGTGAAGCCCGGCGAGACGCTGGCGCTGGTCGGCGCGACGGGATCGGGCAAGTCCACGACGCTTGGTCTCCTGCACCGGGCATTCGATCCGCAATCGGGGCGCATCACGGCCGATGGCAGCGACCTGCGCGACTTTACGCTCCTGTCGCTGCGCCGGAACATTGCCGTCGTCTTCCAGGAGCCCATGCTGTTCGCGCGGTCCATCCGCGAGAACCTGATGACGGGCAAGCCCGATGCCACCGATGCCGAAATGATGGATGCGCTGGAGCGGGCGCAGGCCGCCGATTTCATCGCCCGTCAGCCCGATGGCCTCGATACCGTGATCGGCGAACGCGGGCGCTCGCTCTCCGGGGGCGAACGCCAGCGACTGTCCATCGCGCGCGCTCTCCTGAAAAACCCGCCCATCCTGATCCTCGACGAGGCGACGAGCGCGCTCGACGCGTCGACGGAACAGAAGCTGCAGAAGGCGCTCGACGAGGTGATGAAGGGTCGCACCACCTTCGTCATCGCCCACCGGCTGGCGACGATCCGCAATGCAACGCGGATCCTCGTCTTCGAGCAGGGACGTGTCGTCGAGAGCGGATCCTTCGACGAACTGGTGGCGAAGGGCGGTCATTTCGCCACGCTTGCCAAGGCGCAGTTCATGACCGGCGCTACCAGTGCGGGCGCCATCGCGGAGACCTGAGAGCCTGCCCTTTACAGCCCCCGAGCCGTCATTCCGCCGCCGCGCCGAGCGGCATGATGCGCAGCGAGGTGATGCGGTTGCGGCTCTTTCGCGCCACCGTGAAGCGGAAGCCGTGAAAGGTGAAGGTCTGGCCGGTATCGGGGATGGCGCGTGCCTCGTGAATGACGAGGCCGGCGATCGTCGTCGCCTCGTCATCGGGCAGGTTCCAGTCCATCACGCGGTTCAGGTCGCGGATGGGGACAGCCCCGTCGACATTGACCGAGCCGTCCGGCTGGACCCGCACGCCCTGCATGGCGACATCGTGCTCGTCCTTGATGTCGCCGACGATCTCCTCAAGGATATCCTCGAGTGTCACGAGGCCCATGACCTCGCCATATTCGTCGACGGCGAGGGCAAAGTGCGTCTTGCGCGACAGGAAGGCCTTGAGCTGGTCGGCCAGCGAGGTCGTCACCGGCACGAACCAGGGCGAGAACGCGATGTCCGCGACCTTCAGGCCCGACGGGTTGCCACCCGCCGCATCAAGTGCGCGCAGCAAGTCCTTGGCGTGCAGTATGCCGACAATGTTGTCAGGGCGCTCGCGCCAGAGCGGCATGCGGGTATAGGGCGAGGCGAGAACCTCGCGCACGATGTCCTCGGGCGGCAGGTCGGCATTGATGATCCGCATCTTGGTGCGGTGGACCATCACGTCCGCGACCTCGAGCTCCTTCAGGTCGAGCAGCCCGCCCAGCATGTCGCGGTCGGACTTCACCACGCTGCCCTCGCGGTGGAGCAGGTCCACCGTGCCGCGCAACTCCTCGTGCGCCGACATCACCGAACGGATCTCGCCCAGCTTCACGCCAAACGGTGCCAGGATCACCCGGACACATTGCTCGATGACGATCGTCAGCGGGCCGAATAGCCCGACAATGACGGCAATGGGACGCGAGACCATCACGGCCACGCGGTCGGGATTGTTGATCGCGAGCGTCTTGGGCGTCACTTCCGAGAAGATGATGACCAGCAGCGAGACGACAACCGTCGCGTAGGCGATGCCAACATCGCCAAAGAGGCTCAGAAGGATACCCGTCGTCAGCGACGCGGCCGCCGTGTTGACGACATTGTTGCCGATGAGGATCGTCCCGATCAGCCGCTCGCGCTTGTCGAGCAGCCGATTGACGAGGCCGGCGCGGGTGTCGCCCGATTTCTCGAGCGCCAGCATGCGGGCTCGCGAGGAAGCGGTCAGGGCGGTCTCGCTTCCCGAGAAAAAGAACGAGAGCAGCAGACAGACAACGACAGCGGCAGCGGAGAGCCAAAGCTCCACGGAGTTCCTCCAGACACTTGCGGCGCCGGCGGCCGCTTGTCGCCGCGACGATGGGCGCCGACGCAATATAGGGCGTCTTCCTCAATGCTTCATGCGAATTCGGACGGGTCAGGCCGCGCCGATTTCGCTTTCGAGGAAAGCGCGGACGGGCTCGGGCGGGACGTCGCGGGCGATGAAGCTTTGGCCGACGCCTTTGGCGAGGATAAAGGTCAGCTTGCCCGAGGCAACCTTCTTGTCCTGGTACATGGCGTCGAGGATGGCATCTGCGCCCGGGAGGCCGCCTGAAAGCCCTCCCGGAACCTGGCCCAGCGTCGTTGGCAGGCCGACGCGAGCGAGATGGGCCGCCACGCGGGTCGCGTCCTGTCCCGGGCACAGGCCCTGCGCCTGCGAGAAGCGGAAGGCAAGGGCAAGGCCGATCGCCACGGCCTCGCCATGGACGAGGCGGGCCCCGTCATAGCCCGTCAGGCGTTCGAGGGCATGGGCAAAGGTATGGCCGAGATTGAGAAGTGCCCGCTCGCCGTCCTCGCGCTCGTCGCGCACGACGATGGCGGCCTTCGCAGCGCAGCTGACGGTCACGGCGAGGTCGCGGGCCGGACCGCCTGCCACGATGGCCGCGTGACTGGCCTCGCACCAGTCGAAGAACGGCGCGTCGTTGATGAGCCCGTACTTGACCACCTCGGCATAGCCCGCGCGGAACTCGCGGGCAGGCAGCGTGTCGAGAATGGCGGTGTCGGCAATGACGAGGCTCGGCTGGTGGAAGGCGCCGATCAGGTTCTTGCCGTGGACCGAGTTGATCCCGGTCTTGCCGCCGACCGAGCTGTCGACCTGGGCGAGCAGGCTCGTGGGGATCTGCACGAAGCGCATGCCGCGCCGGACGATTGCGGCTGCAAAGCCGGCCAGATCGCCCACGACGCCGCCGCCCAGCGCGATGACAAGGTCGCGGCGCTCGATACGGGCGGCAAGGATCGCCTCGCAGGCTTGCGTCAGGCCGGGCCAGCCCTTGGTTGCCTCGCCGGGCGGCAGGACATGCTGTGACACGTTCAGCCCCCGCTGGCGCAGGCCGTCGGCAAGGCCCGGCAGATGAATGGCGGCCACGTTGGCATCGGTGACGACGAGCGCGCGTCCGCCTGGCGCCAGTGCTGCAATGGCATCGAGCCCTTTCGCCAGCGCGCCACGTCCGATCAGGATGTCATAGGCGCGGCCCGGCAAAGGCACGTGCACGGTGGCGAGCCCCGTTCCCTTATCCGGTGCCGGAAGGCCCAGCTTCGAGATCGGGTCGGCCAAGGGCTGGGCAATTGTCAAGGCGATGGCTCCGGCAGCGGGCTCGCCGCGAGGCTGTCTGCGGACGAGAAGGCGGGGATCGGATCGGGGGCGGTGGCCAGGAATTGCTCGAGGGCCAGAAGGACCTCCGAAACGATCTGGTCGTGGGGGACCTCGCGCGATTCGACGGCAATATCGGAGGCCGCATAGACGGGATAGCGATCCTCCATCAGCTTGCGCATCACCTGCTCGGGATCCGCAGTCTGCAGGAGGGGACGGTTCGAGCGCTTGCGAACGCGACGCATCAGGGTGTCGAGATCGGCGCGCAGCCAGACGGAGATGCCGCTTGCGGCCACCGCCTCGCGGGTCTCGGGGTTCATGAAAGCGCCGCCGCCGGTGGCAAGAACCTTCTCGCCGGTCTGGAGCAGGCGGCCGATGACACGCCGCTCGCCATCGCGGAAATGCGCCTCGCCATGGATCTTGAAGATTTCCGGGATGGTCATGCCGGCCGCCTCCTCAATGGCGGTATCGGCGTCGATGAAGGGCAATCGCAGGCGGTCGGCGAGGCGCCGCCCGATCGAGCTTTTGCCAGCCCCCATCAGGCCCACGAGC
>JBIPLL010000317.1:0-4099 GCA_044368425.1 Beijerinckiaceae bacterium | reverse complement strand
GAACGGGCCCGAATCGGGGCCCATCCGGGCGTCGTGCGCCTGCCGCTGGGGCCCCGGATCCTGCGGGCCGATACGGCGGCTGTCGCTGCGCTCGCCCTGATCCAGGCGGTCGCCGGCGATAGTGCGGGCTGAGACACGGATGCAAGGCAACCAGAGCCGGGGCAAGCCGGCGGCATATCGCGGGGAGACCGAACGCATGACGATGGCAACTGATCCGACCGACCTGAAGCCGCGCGACCTCAAGGGGCGGGTCGGTGTCATCACCGGCGGGACGCAGGGACTGGGCGAAATGGTGGCGCGGGTCTTTGCCGCGCGCGGTGCGGCGGGGCTGGTGATCACGGGACGCAACGTCGCGCGCGGCGAGCGTGTCGCGGCGGACCTGACCACCCGGGGCTGCCCGACCCATTTCGTCGCCGCCGAACTTGCCGATCTCGATCAGGTGCGGCGGGTCGTGCCGGAGGCGGTGGCCCGCTTCGGGCGGGTCGATGCGCTCGTGAATGCCGGCGCCTCGACCGACCGGGGCACGATCACCGACACGAGCCCCGAGACCTATGACATGATCATGGGCGTGAATGTGCGCGCGCCCTTCTTCCTGATGCAGGATGCGATCCGCCAGATGCAGGCGCAGGGCACGCCCGGCACGATCGTCAACATCCTCTCGGCTTCCGCCCATGGCGGGCAGCCCTTCCTGACGCCCTATTCGATGTCGAAGGGGGCGCTGCTCACGCTTACCAAGAATGTCGCCTTCGGTGTCATGCGCGACCGCATCCGGGTGAACGGACTGTGCGTCGGCTGGATGAACACGCCGGGCGAGGACAGGATCGTGCGGCTCTATCACGGCAAGCAGGATGGCTGGCTGGACGAGGCCATGGCGAGCCAGCCCTGGGGCCGGCTGGTCGAACCCGACGAGATCGCGCGGGCCTGCGCCTATCTCAGCTGCGACGAATCGGGGCTGATGTCGGGTGCCATCATCGATTTCGCGCAGACGGTGCTCGGCGCCCATGTCAGCGCCCCGCAGCCGGAGGCCTGAGCCGACCATGTCCGCAGACCTGCTCAACCCGCTCCTCCTGGACACCGGCACGCCGCCGATCCCGGAGGCGAAGGCTTGGCTCACCGCCTATGACGGACGGCTCGGCCCGGCCATCGACCTGTCGCAGGCCGTGCCGTCGAAGCCGCCGCATGCCGATCTGCTGGCCCGCATTGGCGCGGCGGCAGCCGATGCCGAGAACGCGCGCTATGGCCCGATCCTCGGCGACGCGGCCTTGCGGGCGGCGCTGGCGCGCGACATCGGCGGCACGGTGACCCCCGGTGACGTCGCCATAACGAGCGGCTGCAACCAGGCCTTCGTCGTGGCGATGATGGCTCTGGCAAAAGCGGGGGATCGCGTGATCCTTCCGGCTCCCTGGTATTTCAATCACGAGATGACGCTGGGCCTGCTCGGCATCGAGGCCGTGCCCCTGCCCTGCCCGCCCGAGAACGGCTTCGTGCCGGAGGTCGATCAGGCCCGGGCGCTGATCGATGGCCGCACGCGCGCCATCGTCCTCGTCACGCCCAACAACCCGACCGGAGCGGTCTATCCGGCCGCCACTCTTCGCGCCTTTTCCGAACTTTGCCGGCAAAACGGTATCGCGCTGGTGCTTGACGAAACCTATCGCGACTTTCTGCCAGACGGGCAGGAGGCGAGCCACGACCTGTTCGCAGGGGACGACTGGCGTGGACATGTCATGCAGCTCTATTCGTTCTCGAAGGCGCATGCGGTGCCGGGACACAGGCTCGGCGCGCTGACGGCGGATGCCGGAACCATCGCGGAAATCGCCAAGATTCTCGACTGCCTGCAAATCTGCCCGCCGCGCACCGCGCAAGGCGCGCTCGCCTGGGCCATCGAGGCGCAACGCGACTGGCGCGAGGCGAACCGGCGCGACATCAATCTGGCGGCACGTGCGTTCCGCAGCGCCTTTGCCCAGATGCCGGACTGGCGCGTCGAGGCCGTCGGCGCGTATTTCGCCTATGTGCGCCACCCCTTTTCCGGAGAAAAGGCCGGGCTGGTTGCCGAGCGCATGGCGCGCGAGCGCGGGGTTCTGGCGCTTCCCGGACCATTCTTCGGGCCGGGCCAGGAAGGGCACCTGCGCATGGCCTTTGCCAATGTGTCGGCGCAGATGATTGGCCTGATTCCCGCGCGCTTGGCCGGATTCACATCTTGAAGGCGGGCCAGCACGCAGATGTTGCGGTCATCGGTGCGGGACCGGCCGGGCTCGCGGCGGCCGAGGTGCTGGCGCAGGCCGGCCATCGCGTCACGTTGATCGAACGGATGCCGAGTCCGGCGCGCAAGTTCCTGATGGCCGGGCGCGGCGGGCTGAACCTCACCCATAGCGAACCGCTCGACCTGTTCCTGTCGCGCTATGGCGCGGCGCGGCCCCGGCTGGAAGCCGCCATCGCCGCCTTTCCGCCGCAGGCCATGCGCGACTGGGCGGCGGGGCTCGGGCAGGAAACCTTCGTGGGATCGAGCGGACGGGTCTTTCCGGAGGCATTCAAGGCGTCTCCGCTGCTGCGGGCCTGGCTCGCACGGCTCACGACGCTCGGCGTGACGCTGCGCACGCGCACGCAGCTCACGGGCATTGCACCGGACGGGACGCTGTCGCTGGCAGTGGAGGATGGCACACGCGAGAAGCTGTCGCCGGATGCGACCGTCCTTGCGCTCGGGGGCGCGAGCTGGCCCCGGCTGGGCGCGGACGGGTCCTTTGCCGGATTCCTGTCGCGGCGCGGGGTGGCCATGAGACCGTGGGAGCCCTCCAATACGGGATGGCTCGTCGGCTGGTCCCCGGTCATGGTCGAGCGTTTCGCGGGCACGCCGCTCAAGCGCATCGCCATTGCCATCGGTGACAGGGTTGCGACCGGCGAGGCGGTCGTGACGCGCGCCGGGCTTGAGGGCGGCGCTGTCTATGCGCTGTCGGCGCCGATGCGGGAGGCGCTCGCGCAAGGCCCGGTCACGATCCGCATCGACCTGCGCCCCGATCTTTCACCCGTCGAGGTCAGGCGGCGGCTCGAACAGCCGCGCGGCAAGCAGTCCTTCTCCACAGCCATCCACAAGCAGGCGGGCCTGCCGCCTGTCGCAATCGCGCTCCTGCGGGAGGCGGATCGGGATGTGCCGAAACGCAGCGCCGCGCAACTTGCGGCACTCGTGAAGGCCTGCCCCGTGACCGTGACGGGCCTGAGCGGACTTGAACGGGCCATCTCCTCGGCGGGCGGCGTCGACCTTGCGGGGGTCGACGAGGCGTTCATGCTCATAGCCGTGCCGGGGGTGTTCGCGGCGGGCGAGATGCTCGACTGGGACGCCCCGACCGGCGGCTACCTCTTGCAGGCATCCGTCGCCACAGGGCGAGCCGCAGGCGAGGGCGCGGCGCGCTGGCTCGCGGCACGCGGCGACGACGTTGCGTGACGACCGGTCCCTTTTGGCGCTCTGCCTCAGATGCGCCACAGGAGCGAGGCAGGAACGGCCATCAGGCGTGTCTGCCTTGTCCGGCTTGCCTGTTGGCACGAGCGGGGCCGACCTGTTAGGACATCAGTCGCTGAAGCCGGTTCAAGCGACCGGGCCTTCGCCGCGCCGGGCGCCGCGTGGAGGTGACGGGAGAGGACGCAGGGATGACCAGAGGCACGACGATGATCTGCGCTGGAGCGCGCAAGGCTCTCGCCGCCGCAGCCGGCCTTGCGGCGCTGACATTGCTTGCCGCGCCGGCCCAGGCCCAGAACAGCGGCTGTCAGGACGGGCAGAAGCTGCTCGGCGAGCGCCAGTCCCTGATCCAGCAGATAAATTCCTGGCAGAAGAAGAAGGTCGATCCGGCAACGGCCTGCACCGTGTTCACGCGGCTGCAGGGCAACGGCTCGCGCACGCTCAAGTGGATGGAAGAGAACAAGGACTGGTGCCAGATCCCCGATCAGGCCATCGAGGCAATCCGCGGGCAGCAGGGGCAGGTCGGCCAGAGCCGGCAGCGTGCCTGTGCGGCTGCGGCCCAGTTCAAGAAGCTGCAGCAGCAGGCACGCGAACAGGCCCAGCAGCAGGGCAGCGGGCTCGGCGGCGCCTTCAATGCGCCCGACCAGATCA
>JBIPLL010000692.1:0-4109 GCA_044368425.1 Beijerinckiaceae bacterium | reverse complement strand
ACTAGTGCTACAGCATGTCACTTGAGATGGTCGGTTAAAATCACAAAGCGTCGTCTGTCGCCAGGGGTCTCATGAAAAAAGTAACAGTAACCGCCGAGCACTGTTACGGGATACCAATGCTTGTGCACACGTTCGATTTCAGCAACAACAACGCTCCAGTTGTAATTTACGCACCGAACGGGCTCATGAAGACCTCTTTGGCCAAGTCTGCGCGAGACTATAGCCAAGGTAAAAATCCAAGGGATGAGGTTTTTCCCGAACTGGCAAGCTCGTTTGCGCTTGAAGATGAAGAAGGCAACGCCGTCCACCCCGAATCCGTTTTCGTTGTGGATTCTATTAATGAAAAGTATCAGTCAGAACGAATTTCTACATTACTTGCAAGTGAGGCTCTCAAGAGCGAGTATGACTCAATCTATGGCGAGGTCGCTGAAGGACTTGAATCAGTCTTAAAAGGCCTAAGGAGTAAATCGGGGGTCAAGAAAGACATAGAAAAAATCATCTGTGATGATTATCAGCTTCCGGAAACCCAACTAATGGTTGCCTTAGCAAGACTTGAGAGAGAGGTCAAGTCTGGACAGAACGCAGAATTCGGCGAGCTTGACTACAAAATCCTTGTTAACGCAAAAGTAGAGGAGTTTATATCAAAGCCTGACTTTGCCGAGCTTATCTCAGAGTATTCGGCTACTTATGAAAAGATACTGGATAGGTCAAGGTATTTCAAGAAGGGTGTTTTTAATCATTCTAATGCCGAGCAGATCGCTAAAAACCTCAAATCCAACGGCTGGTTTGAAGGAGGTCATACGGTTCGTCTGAATGACGGGAGTGGTGGTGAAGAAATCGCCAACGAAAAGCAACTTGAGAAGGCCATTGAAGCTGAGAAAGCAGCAATTCTAAACAACGAAGAACTGCAGAAATCTTTCGAAAAGGTTGACAAGGCACTTTCGAACGCAGAGCTCCGTCTATTTCGGGAGTACATAGTACAAAATCCGACTCTTCTTCCGGAATTAAAGAATTACGCTTATTTAAAAAATAAGCTCTGGGTTGGCTACTTACAGAAATTGAGTTCAGAGTACTTCGACTTGGTCAAGTGTTATGACCGTAGTCAGCAGAAGTTGCGCGATATTATCGCTAAGGCCGAAGCCGAGACAACGCGATGGGAAGGGGTCTTGGAAATCTTTAATGCTCGGTTTTCGGTTCCGTTCAAAGTCGCTATAGAGAACAAGAGTAATGCCGTTCTTGGCATATCTTCTCCTCAGATAGTTTTCTATTTTGATAATGCTAATAACAGTAGTCACAAAAAGGTTGACAAAGCATTGCTCGATCGAGTTTTGAGCAATGGGGAGCGCCGCGCCCTCTATATTCTAAACATTATTTTCGAAGTTGAAGCACGGAAAGCATCCGGAATTGAAACGCTTTTCTTGATTGATGATATCGCTGACTCGTTCGACTACAAAAATAAATACGCCATTATCGAATACTTGAGTGATATGAGGCGCGAAGAGCATTTTCGACTTGTCATTATGTCCCATAATTTCGACTTTTACCGCACGGCTAAAAGTCGATTGGGTGTTTATGGGGAGAACAAAGTCTTGGCGTCTAGAGAAGCCGGAAGGATTTCATTGCAAGCTGACGAACTCTCGGATAACCCATTCTTGCATTGGCGCAATAATTTGAATGAGCGAGCGTACGTTGTTGCAGCAATACCTTTTGTCCGCAACCTTGCTGAGTACACGGGACAAGATGACATTTTTCAGAAACTTACGTCGCTGCTCCACATAAAGACTGACTCTCACGATATAACACTTTCAAGCCTCAAGGAATCATTTGGGCAGATTCTTCCGGCAGGGTCGATTTCCTTGATGCATGACTCTGCAGAGTCAGCTTTAAACGTCATCTTTGAAGTCTGCGATAATCTTTCCGCGGAATCCGAAGAACTAGTCTCTCTACATCATAAGGTTATACTTGCAATAGGCATTCGTCTAATCGCAGAGAAAGCGCTTATTACGCTAATAGGAGACGATCAATACGTCTCAACGATCAAAAAAAATCAAACAGGCAGGTTGATCCGAAAGTTTGAGCGGGAGAACCCTGGCGAAGCAACTACCCTTGCACTCATGAAGAAGGTGTCTCTCATGACTCCAGAAAATATCCATCTTAATTCCTTCATGTTTGAGCCAATACTAGACATGTCCGCGCATCATCTTCAATCGTTGTACTGTGATTTAAAGCGGCTCAGCGAATCGTTGCAAAAATAAATTATGCCACATAGCAAGCCCTTTGATTGGTCAGGCCGCCACAATCGCTTTGCTATACCTCTACAAGCTGCTTGCCTGCCACTCTAGGACAGCGTTACTGAGAGTCATTGTCATTCCAGCGACTCCAAATTCATAGAAACCATCGCCACGACCCGCACACGGCAAGCCGCGGAAATCTCCGCCCAATGCTCAATACTCACACCGAGCAGTGCTGGGATCTGATCCGGCGGGTTACCTTCCCGCAGCAACTTCTGTCCCCGTGCATACAGCTCCCGCCAGCGGCCAGGTATCGAGATCAGGAACCCCTTGTCGCGCAGGTAGTGGGTGATCTCACCATTCACAAACGGCCGGGCGTAGGCGATGAAGTGGTTGGGACTGCGGCCCGGGCGGTTGATGTCGTAGCGGCGTGAGGCCTTGATCAGCCCGATCGCCGCCAGCTGCTCCAGATCTTCCTTGGGATGACCAGTGCGGCGTGCGTAGTTGGCCGCCACCTTCGCTGCAAAGGTCAGGTGCTCCACCACCAAGGCATCAGCAGCGGCATGGGGTGAGCGCAATGGCCCGCGAGCACGACCTGATGTCGTCACGCGAGGGGTGGCCTGCTGAGGCCTGGGGCGGTGGGTATGTCGTGTGGGGCTCATCAGAAGTTTGGGGATGTCCCTCAGCGGGAGAACAGCAGCGGCCGGGGCGTGGCCTTGCCCTGGCTGCGCCAGTGCTGGGTCTGCAGCCAGATCACGCCCTGGCAGAAGGCATCCACCAGGTCGTCATGGGCTCCGTTGGGAAAACCCAGCAACTCGCTGATCAGGGCCTCGTTGCCGCTGCGAAAAGCCAGCTGACCGGCCTCCAGCAAGGGAGCCACGGCATGGGCGCGGCTCACCTTGCTGCCGTTGGGCCGCACAGCAATCAGGCCAGGGATCTGTCGCTGCAGCAACTGGCAGACGGCCGGGCCATTGGCGGCGTCCTCGATCAGCACCGCATCAGGGCTTTGGCCCTGCCCCAATGACGCCATGGTCTGAGCGAGGAAGTTGATCACCCCCGGCAGGTCGAGCCGGTGGTGCTGGCTCCAGATCACCTCAATCCGATGGGCACCGTCCTGGCTCTGTGCAGCCGGTGTGCGCACCCAGGCGGCACTGCGGTGAAGCTGCTCACCCCGTGCCTGGGCCTGGGCCAACGGGTGGCGGGCCTCCGGATCCGGCAACAGGCCAAGCAGGCAGAAGCCGCAGTAGTCGTTCTCCGCGCCTCCCTTGAAGCTCAGGTCGCAGCTCAGCACCACCGCTGCAAAGGGCCGTTGGCTGGCCCGGGGCCCGGGGGTAGGCGTGCCCACAGCGGTGCGGATCCAGGCGCGTTGGAACAGCAGGCCCTCTGCCGGTGAGGGGCGCTGCTGGTACAGCGCGTTCCACCAGTAACTGCCGGCGCGAATGCGGATCTGCTCGAGCTCCGCCAGCGGAAAACGCTCTGGGCAGAGCGGCTCACCGGGCCGTCGCCAGTCCGCCTCGATGCTGCAGGTTGCCGGGAACTTGATCTGCTGCTGGGGCGGCTCAGCAATGGCCGGCAGGTTCAGCACCTGCCACTGCTGCGGGGCATCACCGCTTTCCTGCTCCAGCAGCCAGCCGATTAGGTCGTCCTGGTGCCAGCGCGTCAGCACCACCACCTGTGCCGCTCCAGCACTGCTGTTCACCCCTGGTTCAGCGCGGGTGAGCCAGACGGATTGGAACCACTCGATCAGCTTCTGGCGTTGGCCGGCTGAGTTGGCGTCTTCTGGCCCCTTATAGGGGTCATCGATGATTCCCAGCGCGTAGCCCTTGCCGGTGAAGGGGCCTCGCACACCGGCGGCAATGCACCCGCCGCGCTCAGGCG
>JBIPLL010000316.1:0-4119 GCA_044368425.1 Beijerinckiaceae bacterium | reverse complement strand
GACCGCCTTGGCCAGCGCGACGGCTTGCTCGCCCATCTTGCGGCGCGTGGCCTCGTCGAGCAGCGGCGACGGGGCCTCCTCGATGACCTTCTGGTTGCGCCGCTGGATCGAGCATTCGCGCTCGCCGAGATAGACGACATTGCCATGCTTGTCGCCGATCACCTGGATCTCGACATGGCGCGGATCGGTAATGAACTTCTCGACGAAAACGCGGTCGTCACCGAAGGACGAGGCGGCTTCGGACTTGGCGCGGGCAAATCCCTCGGCGACCTCGCCCGCCGACAAGGCGATGCGCATCCCCTTGCCGCCGCCCCCGGCAGACGCCTTGATCATCACCGGATAGCCGATCTCGTTGGCAATCCTGACAGCGTGCTCCGGGTTCTCGATGACGCCAAGATAGCCCGGGACGGTCGAAACCTTCGCGGCATTGGCGAATTTCTTCGATTCGATCTTGTCCCCCATCGCGGCGATGGCGCGCGGATTGGGTCCGATGAAGGTGATGCCCGCACCGGCAAGCGCCTCGGCAAAGGCCTGCCGCTCGGACAGGAAGCCATAGCCCGGATGCACGGCCTGGGCGCCCGAGCGCCGGCACGCATCGAGAATCTTGTCGATGACGAGGTAGGATTCGGCGGCCTGCGCCGGCCCGATATGGATCGCCTCATCAGCCATTTCGACATGGAGAGCGTCGCGATCCGCATCCGAGAACACGGCGACGGTGCCGATGCCAAGGCGGCGCGCAGTGCGGATCACCCGGCAGGCAATTTCACCCCGGTTGGCGATAAGGATTTTGTCGAACATGCCCCGCCCATAAGTCGATATGTCGATCTGTGAGGCGGTTCTACGCGGCTGTTGGGCAACCGTCCATTGCGCCTTTCGACGGCTGCAAGGCAGCGGACGCCAGTCTTACCCGGCAAGATCGAGCTGCGGGCGCCCGTTGCGCCGGTTGCCTTCACTGGTCGCAGCCATCACGAAAGCCGTCAGGCTCTGGTCGACCTGCTCGGCCTCGCGCACGGTCTCGAAGGCGATCCGCAGCGCGAGATCGGTCGGCCCCACGCCGGCCCGCAGCGAAGCGATCAGCCAGCGCGCCTTGTCGGCGTCGACATTCCCGGTCGGCCGGCTGGTCCAGACCACGAAGTTCACGACCTCGACAATCATGTAGGCGTCGAAATCCGCGCAACGTGCCGCGATGACCCGCTCGAGCGCAATCAGGATGTCGGCCTCCTCGCGCGTCGCGATCCCGTCGGGAAGCACCTCGCGCTTGAGCGACCGGACATCGTCCGGACTGATTGCCCGCGCGTCCATGACCCGCTCGGCAAACTGCATCAAACGCGACCCGACCATTGCCCCGACCCCTCTGTGGTCCCAGCTTCCCAAGCGAGAAGCCTGAATGGGGTTACACTGACGGCACGCATCTGAAGGGCGGTTAACCGCAAGATGTGAACGTGGATTCAGGTTAAATGCCGGTTCAGCATCATGATTGACGCCGCTTTACCGGCTGCGGCCCGGCAAGGATGCCGGCCAGCCTTCCGAACGGCACAATCCGCTTCTTGCATTGCTGCAATGGCGAAGGCGGGAAAATGCCCTATCTGATGCGCATCCGCAATGTTCAGGGCTCAGGAGCCGCACATGCCGACCTCAACCGGCCTGCATCATGTCACCGTCATGGCAGGCGATCCGCGCCGCAATCTGGCCTTCTACAGAGGTGTGCTGGGCCTGCGCCTCATCAAGAAGACCGTGAATTTCGATGAGCCGGGCGTCTACCATCTCTATTATGGCGACGAGCTCGGCACACCGGGCACGATCCTAACCTTTTTCCCGTTTCCTGACGCCGCACCGGGTCAGCACGGGCACGGCGAGACAACGCGCCTGTCCTTCGCGGTTCCGCAGGGAAGTCTCGCTGCGTGGCAAGCCAGGCTGCAACAGGCGGGCATCTCGATACGGCACGAGCAAAGCTTCGGCGAGTCAACGCTCGTCCTTGCCGATCCCGACGGCACCCCGCTTGCGCTGACGGAAAGCCAGGCCGCAAACGCGCTTGCGGGCTGGACAGGCGACGGCGTGGATGCAGGGATGGCCATAAGAGGACTTCATGGCGTGACGCTCACGCTGGCACGCGCCGAGCCGACGGCTGCAGTGCTGATGCAGGTGCTTGGCTATCGCGAAACCGCTCGTGAAGGTGAACTCCAGCGTCTCGCCTCGGCAGCGCCGGCCGGTGCCGCCGGAGCATATGTGGACATCTTAGCCGCCCCCGATGCGCCCCGTCCGCGCCCTGGAGCCGGCACCGTGCATCACATCGCCTTCAGGGCCCAGGACGACGCCGCGCAGGCAACAATGGCCCGCGAGCTGCGCGACCGCATCGGCATTGCGGCGACGCCGCAGCAAGACCGGAACTATTTCCGCTCCATCTATTTCCGCGAGCCGGGCGGGGTTCTGTTCGAGATCGCAACAGACGCACCGGGCTTCGCCATCGACGAGGCGCCTGCCGAGCTTGGCAACGCGCTGAAGCTGCCCGCGCGCTACGAGCCGTTCCGGGCACAGATCGAGGCCCATCTGCCGCCGCTCTGACGGCAAGACAAAGAAAAGGCGCGGCCATCGGGGCCGCGCCAGAGATTGGCCGTGGGAGGGAGACGGCCAGAAGGAAATGAAGAGAACGCGCCGTGCGGCGATCAGTTCGCCAGCAGCAGCGGCACGCGGGACGTCTGCGTCAGGTCGCGCGTCACGCCGCCGAGCACAAATTCGCGCAGGCGGGAATGGCCGAAGCCGCCCATCACGATCAGATCGACATCGTTGGCTACCGCATATTCATCGAGCGTCTTGGCCACCGAGCCATGGCTCAGCGTCAGCTCGACGAGGTTCGTGTCGATCCCTGCGCGCGACACGTGGCGAGCGAAATCGACGCCCGGCAGGCTCTTCGAGAGATCCTTTTCACCGCTGACGCGCACGATATCGACCGTACGCAGCCCCTTGAACATCGCAAGCGCATCGCCCGCTGCCCGCGCCGCATGGCTCGAGCCATCCCACGCCAGCGCCAGCCGACGGATGCTCTGGCGCGGCTCGCCCTTGGACGCGATGATCAGCGGCCGTCCGGAGCGGAAGAGCAGGTCCTCGAAAAGCTGCTGCTGGGTGTCGAGCATGTCGGACGGCTGGTCGATGATGCTCAGCGAGCAGCACCGCGCCTGCGCCGAGACGGTGCGACCGGCCTCCACCACGAAATCCTGAATCACATGGGCATCGCCTGTGACACCGGCAATCGCCATGGCGTCAATGATCAGCTTGACCGCATGATCGGCCTTTTCTCGCGACTTCTCATTATGCTCGGTCACGAGCGACGACACCATGCCGGAATAGAAGGGCGTATAGGGCGCGACAGCCTTGGGAGCGATCACGACGACGCTCAAATGTGCCTTGTCGGCGCGTGCCAGAGCCAGTGCCTGCCGGAATGCCGGGGTCGGCTCGCCATCGGGGGCATGCAGGACGCACAGAATATCGTGAAGGGCCATCGGTTCGTCTCCTCGTCGGGTGAACTGGGTGTTGCCACGAACCTAGAGCAGATCCCGTCGATTGCCTTGATCGGGATCAAGAACATGCGGCTGCCCTTTAGCCGCTTTCGGGGTCGCCTTTGGGAATTGATTAACCCTGTCGCGCCTTCCGGGGGCCGTCGCGAGCAGCAAAAGGCTTCGAGCAAGTCAGCTTAGAAATTTGCAACAATATCGTATTACACGAAGCGGTGGAGACGCCAATGACCCGCTTCGCAAAAAACACTTCGGCCAGCGTCGGCCTGCTCTTCGGAGTCACAGTTCCCGTGCTGCTGGGAACTGTCGCTCTGGGCGTGGACGCAACACGCCAGATGGCCGCCTACGACAATCTCCAACGCGCGAACAAGCTCGCGTGCGACCAGTTGCAGTTGCATCAGGCGCTGCCGCCGCCCGCGCGGATCGCCGCAGCAACATCGAGTTTCACACAGACCATCCAGCAGATGCGGCTGAAGCCGAGCACCACGAGCGTCTCGATCACGGGCACGAGCACTTTCGTGATCCAGTCCCAAACGGAGATCGACTTCTTTCTCGCCAAGGTGGTCGGGCGCCAGACCGGAGCGGCAAGTCACACCTTGAACTGCTCATC
>JBIPLL010000315.1:0-4121 GCA_044368425.1 Beijerinckiaceae bacterium | reverse complement strand
ATGGGCGATGGAGCGGAGCGCCTCCGCAGGAGCCTCCAGGGGCGCGACAAGATAGGTGACAGACCCGCGCGATCCCGGCACAGGCACCAGCCCGCGATCCGAAGGTGCTGCCCCCTTGCGATGCAGGATGCGCGATCCGTTCCGTTCAGCAAGATTATGCGGCACATCGAGCCGGAGAACCCCCTCCGTCCGGAGGGCAGCCATGGCCCGTTCGGCGATGATCTGCCGGTTCAACTGCGCAAACACGAGCGCCCGGTCATGATCCTCAAGATAGGAAAGCCCGCCGTGTTCGAGGGGCAGACCATCAGTGCCCGCCTGATAATGCCGTGACAGGACGGCAGCACCGAGGCCCCGTGACCCGGAATGAACGAGCAGGCCGAGCGTACCCGTCTCAAGTCCGATTGCGGAGGCCGCATCTTGATCGATGATCTCGGCCACGGACTGCACTTCGCAGAAATGATTGCCGCCGCCAATGGTTCCAAGCGCACCGGCACAGGCATCCACGTCAGGATCTTCTTGCCCGAAGCCTTTCTCCGCGAGGCGGGTTGCCGGATCGCCGTCCCATGGTCCTTGAAGCGCTGCGAGGCGTTCGGCTGCCTTGTCGAGACGAAGCCGACGCTCTGGCAAATCAAGCGACCAGAACTGCATCCCGCATCCGATGTCTGTGCCGACGATGTCCGCATGCAGGATGCCTTCGGCCTCGGCGGCGCAGCCGACCGGACCATGATGACCTGGATGCAGATCCGGCATTCCCGCCACGGCGCGCATGCCGGGACGATTGGCGAGATGCTCGAGCTGCCGCACGGCAGCATCCTCGATCCACGCCTTGGACGAGGCAAAGAGGTGGATGCGCGATGATGCGCCCACCATTCGGGGAGTGCCCATTGTGGTCTTTTCGAAAAGAGCCGCAGCCCTCAGGCAAGCGGCAGATAGCGTTTGCCGTTTCCGGCTTCCGGGAAGGTCAGATGTCGGCCCTGACCGGGCAGCAGCGCATCATCGTCATGGCCGTCCCCTTACGCTTGTCTTCAAGACTCGGAACTTGAAACTTAAGAACGTTTTTAAGGCAACCCTCCGATCTCGACCAGTGCAGAAAAGACACAGTGTTGCCATAATGCCCGTGACGTTCAAATGGCGTCACGCTTGCCGGCCATCGCAGGATGTCCGGTTGCCGACTTCCCCGCTGAAAGCTGGAGCGGCAGCAGGACGCTTGTCCCGCATAGCTGAACGGGACCAGGAGCTTGCCGCAGCACTAGACCTGGCTCACAGCCTGCCAGTCGAGGCCGAAGCGGGCGAGGTATTTTCGCAGGCGATCGGCGTCATTGGCGCTGGCCTTCTGGGCTCGCGATGCAGCGAAGAGGGTTCGCCCGGCCGCGCTGAGGCTCGAATGCTCACGACAGACGCGGATCACGGCCCCGAGCTGGATCTGGTCGAACAGGTCCAGCGCCTGAAGCTTTTCCGCACCAAGGAGCGATGCGAGCAAGGCGTGTCCCTGATCAGATCCCGTGCGCGACCAGGCCCGCCTGAGCCGGGCGATTTCCTCGATGACCACATCCTCCGTGATGCGGCCAGAGGGCGCGAAGGTCGCCATGCGCGTGACGGAGGCGCCCAGATCGCGGAAATTCGCAGTCCAGCTCGCCTCGGGTGCGGTTGCGAAGGCGAGATAGCGCGCGCGGGCCTCGCGATTGAAGGTGATGAACTCGTTCTCGCGCGCCGCGTGGTTGCGCAATTCGAAATCCAGATTGGGCTCGATGTCCTCACGGCGATCCGCAAGCCCCGGCAGTTCGAAAGTCCAGAGGTTCAGGCGCGCCAGCAGATCCTCGCGGAATTTTCCTTTCGCCACATCGAGCGAGAGATCGCGATTGGTGCCCGCAATCAGCTGGAAATCGCTCGCGACCTCCTTGTCCGCGCCCATCGGCAGGAAGCGCTTTTCCTCGATCGCGCGCAGGATCATGGCCTGCTCGTCGATACCCAGTTCGCCGATCTCATCGAGGAAGAGAATGCCGCCATCCGCCTTGCGCAGCAGGCCGGCACGATCCTGCAAGGCGCCGGTGAAGGCGCCCTTCGCATGGCCGAAGAGCGTGGACATCGCACCATCTCCCCTCAGGGTGGCGCAATTCACCTCCACGAATTCGCCACGCACCTGATGCCGGGCCTTCTTCAGCGCATAAATCCGCTGCGCGAGCTGCGATTTTCCCGCGCCGGTCGGCCCGGTGAGCAGCATCGGCGCTCGCGAGCGGATCGCGACCTGCTCGATCCGGTCGATCATCCGGTTGAAGGGCGGGTTGCGCGTGGCAATCCCCGACTTGAGAAAGGACGACCCTTCCGCCTGCTCCGCCTTGAAGCGGGTCGCGATGTGGTCATAGCGGGCGAGGTTGATATCGATGATGGTGCAGGTGCCCGGTCCACCATCCTGCCAGCGCCGGGGTGGCGAGAGCTGAAGGATATGCGCGGGGATATAATGCGCCTCGATCAGCAGGAACCAGCAGATCTGCGCGACATGCGTGCCCGTGGTGATGTTGACGAGATAGTCCTCGTTGTCCGGATCGAAGGGATAGGCACGCGCGAAATCATGCATCGCGGCGTAGACCTCGCCGAAATCCCAGGGGTTCTTGAGGTTCATCACATGGCATCTCGCTTCGGTCTCGGGCGAGACCTGCGCGATGTCGGATGTGATGCGCTGGGCGAGCGTCTCGGAATGGTTGTCGTGGATGATCTCGATCCGGTCGACGACCATGTCCTCGTGCTGGCACAGGGCAACTGTCGGTCGCCAGCGGTCCCAGCGACTGTGCTTGCCCGCATCCAGGGAGGTGCCGAGGAAGCCGATGACCACACGACGCTTGACCATAGAGATTATCCCAAAAGATAAGTGATGATACTCTTGGATCGTTTCTGGAGGGATTGCAAATCCATCCACTCCATCCAGCCTGGAGCAGATGGCGAGATAACATATTGGAATTACAGTTCTTTGCAGATTTTTGCAGATTTTTTGGTCCGCATCCGAGGCGTTGGCACGAAGCTGGCAATGAGTTCTCTCGTCAAACGAAGGATGAGAGCAATGGCAAACAAATCCGTGTTTGCATCGATGGTTGGAAGGCTGCTTCCGCGCCCCGATGCGCAGAACCACGAAGGGGCTCCGGCCTATGGCCTCACGCCGCGCCACAAGCTGGCGCAGCTTGCAGCCACAGGCACGCTCAACCGGACCTTCTATGCGCAGCCGCAGGAGCAACTGGAGGACATCGCGCGCCTGCTTCCGGACATCGAGCCGGAATTCATGGCGAAGACGGCCATCTATGCCCGCGAGAGGGGCTTCATGAAGGATATGCCGGCCCTGCTGCTTGCTTATCTGTCCATGATGCAAACCGGGCATTTCAGCCTGGCGTTCGACCGCCTGGTCGATAACGGCAAGATGCTGCGCACCTTCGTGCAGATCCTGCGCTCGGGCGCCACGGGGCGAAAGTCCCTCGGCACCAGGCCGAAGCGTCATGTCCAGCGCTGGCTTGAGAACGCCTCGGACATCGAGATCATGCGGGCGGCTGTGGGGACCAACCCCTCGCTCGCCGACGTGATCAAGATGGTCCATCCCAAGCCGCGTTCGGCGGCACGGGAGGCGCTCTACGGCTACCTGATCGGGAAGCCGCATGATGTCTCGGCCCTGCCGGAGATCGTGCGGGAATTCGAGGCTTTCAAGGCAGACCCGTCCCGCAAGGTGCCGGATGTGCCTTTCCAGATGCTGACGGCGCTTCCGCTGACGCGGGAGCACTGGATCGCCATCGGTCGCAGGGCGGGCTGGCACATGCTGCGGATGAACCTCAACACCTTCGCGCGCCACGCGGCGTTCGAGGATGAGGATTTCGTTCGCCACGTGGCGAGCCGCCTGCGCGACGAGACGGCGATCCGGAAGGCGAAGGTCTTCCCGTACCAGCTGATGGCGGCCCATGCGACGGCGTCAGACGTGCCGGCGGCGATCCGCGAGGCGTTGCAGGACGCGATGGAAATCGCGATCGGCAATGTCCCCGCGATCGACGGCAAGGTCGTTATCTGCCCCGATGTTTCGGGCTCGATGTCGTACCCGGTCACGGGTCATCGTCGCGGCGCGACGACGGCGGTTCGCTGCATTGATG
>JBIPLL010000613.1:0-4131 GCA_044368425.1 Beijerinckiaceae bacterium | reverse complement strand
GGCGGGGTTCCTAACGAATCAACCTGTCCAACCGCCCAACCATCGTTGGAACCAAAACAAGTTACATTGTGCACTTCAGGTATGCTAATCGCTGGTGGCTGAGGGGTGGGATTAACAACGTAGGTTGAAACAGAAGGTGTGATGCACCCTGAACCAGTTTCTTGAACGTACAAGGTGTAGGTTCCTCCCGGCACATTCGTGAAAGTCGTAGAACTTTGAAAATTCGTTCCGTTAATGGAATAAACATACTGTGCTCCGATGGGTCCAGTAAATGCAATGGTTCCAGTAGGTAACGGACACGTAGGTTGGGTTACCAAAGCCGTTGGCGGCGGTGCAATGGTCAAAGCATTATTGATGCAGACCGAAGGGGAAAATGCAGATGTACAATTATTGGTATCGGTTACGGTGAATAAGTAACAAATTCCCGGAGTTAAATTTGAAAAAGTTGCGGTTGTGCCAGTTCCATTAAACGCCCCACCGCTCGGAAGGGTTTGATTGGGAGAAGCGTTAATGGTCCATTGCATACCAGAGGGCAAATTATTAAAGGTAACTGAACCAAAATTGGCTGCGCAAGAAGGCTGAGTTACTTGAAATATGTTAAGGGTATCTGGGTTGGTGGGTGCGAACATGGTAATGGACGCACCTGCCGAAACGCATGAATCAATGACCCGGGTTACAGTAAACTGCCACATTCCCAAACCCAACCCACACATCGTGTAGGTACTGCCCAACTGATTCTGAGTTACAATTGAACCTGAAGGTCCAACGGCGGTTATAAACCAAGCACCCGACAACGGGAGGTTTCCTAATGAGACGCAACCAGTAGTGACGCCAGGTGCACAATTGGGTTGATTTACCGCCAAGATATTGGGGGTTGATGGAGGCGATGGAACCACATTAACGTTTACCGTATTCGACACCCCTGAGGTGCAGACAGGAGACGCTTGGATGTAAGCAAACTCATAGCCGCAACCTGGGGTTAGGCCGGTTATTGAAGCGGAGGTACCTGTTCCGGAAAGGTTAACTGTTGCTCCAGGGCATCCGGCCGTGGGGGTAGCGGTTAAAGTCCATGCCCCACTTGGGAGTCCGGTAAGGTTCACCGTACCAAAGTTATTGTAACAGGTGGGTTGTAAAATTGAGTTAATGGTTGGAGGAAAAGGGCATTGAGCATTGACCTGTATGGTTAACGTGCCCACAAGAAGCAACACAAGACCAATAAAAAAACGGTATTTGTTCACGTAGTTTTTCAAATCAATACTCAATAAGGCACGACAAAGTTACAATTATCTCTAAATATATTCAACATACCAGCCAATTCTTCAACGATTGAAACATCAGTTCGTTGCTTTTTAAGAGAATTAATCGAACTTTACCTCCGCGTATGAAGCGAATTCATCTTGAACTATCTTATTGCGGTGGGGCCTATGACGGATGGCAAATCCAACCGAATCGAACAACCGTTCAAGGAACGGTTGAAGAAGTCCTTTCAAAGCTCAACGGGAACGCACCCATCCGAATAACCGGTTGCGGTAGAACGGACACGGGGGTACATGCGCAACAGTATTTTGCCCATTTTGAAGGAGAATTCTCCGAATTAGATCAACTCAAGTACAAGTTAAACAAAATGCTTCCCAACACCATCGTAATTCACGCTGTTTGTTACAATGAATTGCATGCGCGGTTCGATGCCAAGCGGAGGACCTATAAGTACTTCATTTGCAAACATAAGGACGCATTTTCGCATCCATTTCGGTGGGTTTTTGAGCGACCATTGGACCTTACGGCAATGAATGAAGCATCTAAATTCCTTCTAGGTATTCATGATTTTGCTTCATTTGCAAAGGCAGATACCGATGTTAAAACAACACTCTGCGAGGTGTTTGAAATCGGTTGGGAAGAAACCGAGCATGAATATATCTACACCGTTTGTGCAAACCGTTTTTTACGCAACATGGTGAGGGCCATGGTGGGCACCTTTGTTGACGTTGGTTTGGGGAAAATACCGCCGAACGAACTGCCAAAAATTCTCGCTAAGCGGAACAGAAGCGAGGCCTCTGAATCGGTTCCTGCGCAGGGATTATTTTTGTGGAAGGTGGAATACTAATTGCGTTCCCTTAATAAATCGAAATAACCGTAGGTCTCTACAACGATTGCTCCTCCCAGCGTGTCCCCATATTTAGCAGGAAGGCCTCCGGTGTAAACCATCATTCGATTGATTGCGCAGCTTGGCACATTATAAACCTCCGGTAGTTTCACACCATCCACTACGTAAATCATATCGCCTTTTCGTGCTCCACGAAACATCAGCTCTCCGTCATCCGCCATTTTAACCTCCGAAGAAAGCTGGGTCGCCATGGTAGCAATGCTGAACTTATTGGGATTGTGCTCGATTTCCTTGTGGGTTAATTCCGGCATTGGCAACTCTCCCATGCGCAACCTCAGCCTTTCTTTTACTACCACTTCATCTTTACTTACGCCGAACGGTTTAAACTCGACCGATCCGATATTTGCATAAGATTCAATAGGAACCTCAACCTTGTAATTTTTCGAAGTGTCGGGGCCAAAAACCAGGAATAAATCATAAGTGCCCGCAGGAATTGCTGAAATCCTAAAGCGTCCGTCCTTGTCCGTTAACGCTTGGTATTTTTTGCCTTGATCTTTGATAATCGCCTTCACGAACTCCATCGGTTGTTTTGAATCAGCATCGATTACCGTTCCTAAGGCATCGCCCGTCACCGATTGAGCTTGAAGTCCCCAAAAAACAACAATGAAAATGGCTGAAAATAGTTGGTGCTTCATGGGTAATAAATGTTAAAGGTTTAACTTACAAACGCCATTAAAACGAAAAACTAACCTATGCTTGCGGAAGAAGTAACTACATCGCGGTTTATCTTTTTAAAAAGACCTTGAAGCACTTTTCCTGGGCCGACCTCTACCACCTCCGTAATTCCAATTTCATTCATGGTCAACATGGTTTGTGTCCACTTTACGGGAGCGGTCAACTGGGCCAGCAAGTTCAATTTTATTTCAGTTGGATCCGTTACTGCTTGAGCATTTACGTTTTGATAAATCGCACAACGGGGAGTATGAAACTTGGTGTTTTCAATGGCTAGCGCCAAAACTTCTCTTGCGGGCTCCATGAGAGGTGAGTGAAATGCTCCTCCAACTTGCAGCACAAGCGCACGTTTAGCACCGGCTTCGGTCAATTTTGCACAGGCCTCTTCCACCGCGGGAACCGTTCCAGAAATGACCAACTGTCCGGGACAATTGTAATTTGCAGGCACAACCACTCCCTGAACAGTTGTACAAATTTCTTCAACCACGTGATCTTCTAGTCCTAAAATTGCGGCCATGGTAGAGGGGGTTATTTCGCACGCTTTCTGCATTGCCAGGGCACGGGCGCTAACCAATTTTAAACCGTCTTCAAAATTCAAACAACCCGTGGCAACCAAAGCCGAAAACTCTCCTAAAGAATGTCCTGCTGCTGCATCCGGTTGGAATTGTTCTCCGAGCACTTCTGCAAGAATGGTTGAGTGCAGAAAAATAGCAGGCTGGGTTACTTTGGTTTGTTTTAATTCATCTTCGGTGCCTTCAAACATGATTTTAGAAATTTCAAAACCCAAAATTTCATTGGCTTGATGAAAACGTTCTTTGGCTTTTAGATGGTTATCGTAAAGCTCTTTACCCATTCCTCTGAATTGGGCACCTTGTCCTGGGAATACATATACCTTCATGTGCGTTAATTTTGACCTATTGAATGAAACTTACCTTCTTTAAAAATCTTGATCTGCTTAAGCAAGCCATTGTTGGAATAGATGTAAACTTTTCCATCGTACAGCTGTCCTTCCTTAAAGTTACCGTCCAACCAAATTTCATCGTTTTCATTGTAAACCTTGTTGTATCCTTCTGGAAAAAACGTTACACCTTTGGTTATGGGATTCTTAACGGTAGGAGGTTTTTCATTGGAATCGTTGGATGAAAAAGCCTCTGTATTTTTTGAACTGGTAACTTTTAGGGTTTCTGAAATTTTACCCTCGCTCATTCGGTAGGAGAATTTAACGGTTCCATCCTCATTGAATTGCTTATAGATTCCGTTCAACTTTCCCTCTTTCAAGGCATATTCGGCTTGAA
>JBIPLL010000650.1:0-4142 GCA_044368425.1 Beijerinckiaceae bacterium | reverse complement strand
TGTCTGGTTCAACATCGGAGAGCACCAAATCCTTCAGCGGCAAGTGCCGACGGTGACTCGCTCGGACATTCGGGCGTTGGAGCCCTGGTTCAGTCCCCAATGTCCTTGGTCATCGGCCCTAGCGGGGAGACGAGTCCTGGTCGTGCATCCCTTTGAGCAGACCATTCGCCGCCAGTATGGAAGACGTCTTGAGGTGTGGGCTGGACAACCTGAAATGCTGCCAGAGTTTGAGTTGCGCACGCTCAAAGCCCCTTACGGATTCTCGAAGACAGGGTTTGGGAACTGGATGGAAATGCTGGCCTGGATGGAGGGTGAGATGGAGCGCATTGATCGGGATGAAGGTTTTGACGTCGCTTTAGTTGGATGCGGTGCGGCCGGGATACCTCTGGCGGCTAAGGCGAAGAGTCTCGGCAAGGCGGGTGTGCATCTGGGCGGTGCTCTCCAGCTGCTGTTCGGCATTCGTGGTCAGCGTTGGGATCAGCGCGCTGAATTTCAGCCGTTTTTCAACGACGCTTGGTGCCGACCCGATGAATCCGAGAAGCCCGTCGAATTCAGCAAAGTGGACCGGGGTGGCTATTGGTAATCAACTGCGCTTAAGTGGCAGATAAACAACGAGTTGTCTAAGTGTCTAGCCTGCGGAGACGAATGGCAGCCAGTCTGAATTTGGGTTTGAGAATCTCTAACACGTGAACCTGCTGTATTTTGGACATCTGCCGATGGAAGGGGCTGGCAGCGCGATCATCGTGCTGCGGCATCTTCGGCGCCTCAAGGCGGCAGGGTGGATTATTCAAATTGTAGGCGATTGGGGCCAAAATGAGGCTATTTGTCAACAGGAGGGATGGAAGGTCCGTTATCTGCCCCATCGCCGGGCATGGTGGCCTCCGTATCGTCCTCCGAATGATTTTTCGGCACGCCTGCAACATTGGTTGTGGGCAGGGGAGGCAAAAGGTCTTTTCGAAGGTCCACCACCCGACGCTGTGATGACCTACCTCTCCGCCTTTTCTGATACCCTTTCCCAGGTGGCGGCCGCCTACTGCAAACGGTTCAATGTGCCTCTCACCAACTTGATTCATGACGACTGCCGCACTTTCATGACGGATCCGGCGTCGTCTCGATGGCGGCGTTACCGCTGGGTCATGGCGGCTTCGTCGCAGAACTGGTTTGTCAGTCCCGAACTGGCTGAAGCCTATGGGTTTGCGCTCGATGGCAGGGCCAATGTGTTGTGGCCTCTGTCCGAGGGCGGTGTTAAAGCGCCTCCAGCGGCGCCACCTGCCGGTCCGCCCTTGCTGGTTTATGCCGGCAACGCGCGGGATCCCCAAGTTCCGGTGCTTGAGCGCATGGCGGGACAACTCGAGGGCATGGGGGTGCGGCTCATGGTGCTGGCCGACAAGACCCCAGCCTTGGCCGCCGCTCTCGATCGCTCACCTTTGGAGTGGCGCGCTCCGTTCCCAACGAACCGAGAGGCATTAGACTGGTTGCAGTTGCATGCGTCCGCTCTCTTGGTGGCCTACGCGGACCGCAGCGAGGATCAGCCCTGGGTGAAAAGCAGTTTTCCAAGCAAGTTCGTTGAATTCGTTCATCTCGGCATTCCCGTTTTACTTGCGGTTCCCAGCGACAGTGCGGCCGCGGCCTGGGCGCGGAATCATGGTTGGGATGACCTGATCCGGCCTGAAGACGAAGCTGGCCTGCTCCATTTCATGAGGCAGTTGAAAGATCCCAAAAACTGGCGACTGAAGGGGCAGAGCGCCCTGCGGGTTGCCAAGGCGCACTTTGATCCCGAGCACATTCAGGCGCGCTTGGAAGCGCGCCTGTCACCAAACACACTCCCCGAGCCATTGGCCCTGCCTCAAAGGGCTCAGCCCATCTCCTTATCGTGACCCCAAACCTCCCATTGCCTGCTGTTCCACCCCGGCCCGTTCCCTTGGTCTTGGTGGGTTGCGGCGCTGTCAGCCGGTTTTTCTATGCCTCTGCCATTCAAGCGCTGGCTCCCCAGGGGTGGGTGCATTTGCGGGCTCTGGTTGACCCAGTGGCAGCTAATCGGGCGAGGCTGGCGCAGGCTTTTCCTCAGGCCAGTCAACATGAGCGCTTGGAGGAGGTGAAACTTTCGCCCGAGGACTTGGTCATTGTGGCAACGCCTCCCAAGTTCCATGCGCCTTTGGCGATTCATGCGCTGGCTCAGGGAACGTCCGTGCTGGTCGAAAAACCAATTGCCTGCACGGTCGCGGAAGGGCGCGCCATGTTAGAAGCCGAGCAGGCAAGTCAGGGGTTTCTCGCTGTCGGGCATGTGCGGCGCTTTTATGCCTCCACAGTGACTCTCAAGGAAATCATTGAGGGTGGCGTGTTGGGGCGGCTTCGGCATTTCGAGATCACGGAGTGCGCAGGCGGTTGGCAGGCGGCCAGCGACTCGTTTTTCCGTCCCGAAGTCGCCGGTGGTGGCGTGTTTCTGGATGTGGGCATTCACATCCTTGACCAACTGGACGCCTGGCTGGGGATGCCGCAGGAAGTGGTGTATGCGGATGATGCCATGGGCGGGCTGGAGGCAAACGCTATCTGCCGTCTTCGATATGCCTCGGGAGCGGAGGGGGTGCTGCGTCTCTCGAAGGAGCGAGTCCTGACGAGCCGCCATGAGTTCAGGTTTGAGCAGGGCACAGTGTGCTGGCAAGTCGGCAAACCGGATACGCTGGAGATTCAACTGCACGGGTCTTCCCTGTCGATTGCGGGGGCTTTGCGTGCGGCGAGCGGTCTCCCCTGCGCCAGCGATCCGCAATCCTTCATTGAGCAGTTGCGGCACGTGGTGGCCTTCAAAGCGGGTATTTGCGCCGAACTTAAGATCCCCGCCGCACAGGCCTTACGAGCGCTTGAAGTGGTCGAAAAAGCCTATGCTGGCAAGACGCTGCTGCCAATGGCTTGGCTGACTGACGAAGAAATCAAGAAGGCAGCCAGAGGTCAGGGGGCAGGAGTCAGTAACCCCTTGCCTCAGAAAACCATTGCCATTACCGGCGCGAGCGGGTTTGTGGGAACTCGGTTGGTGGAAATGATGCATCTCGGGTCTTGGCCCATGCAGCCGATTCCGTTGGTGCGCAGTCCCAACAGTCTTGCCCGGTTGGCCAGGTTTGCCTTGCCGACCCGCACGGTTGACTTGTTTGATGTCGAGTCGGTGGCGCGCGGGCTGGCAGGTTGTGACACCCTGGTGCATGCGGCTTTGGGTGATCCCGGACAAATTGTCAAAATGGCGGAATGCGTCGCCCAGGGCTGCGCCAAGGCAGGCGTCAAGCGCGTGGTCGTGGTCAGCACCGCGGCGGTGTTTGGGCTGGTGGCCCCTGAAGGCTCGGGTGACGATACCCCGCCGAATCCCCCTCCGGCGGAGCCCTATGCCGTGGCGAAAGGGCGGGCGGAAAAAATCTTCATGGCCGCAGCGCAGAGGCATGGTTTTGAATGCGTCATTCTGCGTCCGTCCTTGATTTACGGACCTCGGAGTGCCCGCATGGAGCGGAGGTGGCGCCAGTTAAGTGATGGCATCGCAGGGGTTGTGGATCAGGGGCGGGGAGTCTTCAATGGCATCTACGTGGACAATTTGATCGAGGCGATTCGCCTAGCGTTGAACCACCCTCAAGCTGCTGGCGGCATTTTCCATGTCGGCGATACCGAGACCTGTTGCTGGGCAGAGGTTTACCGTGCCTTCGGGTCAGACGCAGAAAGACTTCCGGTGGTGTCCCCGCCCCCGGAACCCTCCGCTAGTTTTGGCGACAAGGTGAAAGCTATGGCTTCAAGTTCGCTCTCTCAGAAAATGTTGCCCTGGGTGCCATGGAAAGTGAAGACCGTGGCCAAAAGGCTGCTCGCCGCGCTGCCGGAGCCTGTTACAGGCAGCGCCTGGACGATGGTGCCCGCACGTCCGGCGGTTGAGGTTGATTTTGAGCTCGCCTGGTTGCAGACCACTCGCTGGCGTTTTCCGCAGACCAAGGCAACGCGTGACCTTGGCTACGCTCCCCCGGTGTCTTTCGAGGAAGGCATGCAACGCACCCGGTCGTGGATGGATTTCCCAAACTGAATTGATGAGAAGACCCCTTGTAATCATAGCCAGCCCTAGCCTCGCGGTGCGCGACTATCACGGTGGCTGCGCCTATTCGGCTGCCATCCTTGAG
>JBIPLL010000569.1:0-4151 GCA_044368425.1 Beijerinckiaceae bacterium | reverse complement strand
GGGCCTCATACACATCGGTGCCCGGCTCGTGACTGGCCTTCACGGCTTTGTACCAGCGCTTGTTCAGTTGATCGGTCTCGCGGTCATGCGTGCGGAGTTCGGCCCGTTTGCGGTCGAGCAGCTCTTCTTTGTCCTTCAGGTCCTTCACCACATCGGTGTAACCATCCAACAGCGTCTTGGCGGTGGCCACCGTGTAAACCACACCTCCCACGAGGCGGGTGATGGGCGGTTGGGCGGGCACGCTGGCTGCCATGGCCGCATTGGCACGCGCCCACACGGGCAGCAGGTCACGCAGACGTTTTAAAATGGTGCCCTCTGATCTCACGGGGGTGCGGTAGAGATCATCCACGTCCTTCATGATGCCGGCGTTTTCATCCAGGTGGGCCTCGATGATGGCGGGCACTTTGGTGCCGAGCGACTTCATGCGGAGCAGTGCATCCTGGCCTGCACGGAAACAGGCATCATACGTGTCTTGCGCGTCGGTGCGCTGTTGCATCAGGGGCTCAAATCCGTCGATCAGAGCCGTCAGATCTGCTGGTGTTTTGCCGCCGACTTGGTAGGTCGGCAGATATTGATTCCACACAGGCAGGGTTTCCTGTGCGCGGTTCTTGGTGACTTCCCAGTATTCCATGGTGGTTGAGTTCAGGGCTAGGGGTTTTTCGGAGACTAAAAGAACCGGGTTCGCAGCCGAGGTGGAGTCCCAGGTGGAGCCATCATTCCAAAACGTGAGGCCATCATCCCAATGGGCACCTGCGGGGTTCGGCATAAAGAACGCTCCTCCGAGACATGATTCCCCCGGCAGACACAAGTGGGCGTCAGACAGCGACTCAGGGGAGGCTTCATGTCCTATGCTTACCTCTTTGACACCCAACGCAACCGTCATTTAGATATTTGTTTTACCCGTTTCCATAAATCCAGTAACTTGCCTAGCCTCTGCTTCCGCTTTCTTACCCTCTGATGTCGCTTTTACCCCCTCTGCGGCCACCGCAGACCCCCAAAAAGCGACTGCACGAGGGGTAAAAGCGACCGCAGACCCCCAGAAAGCAACAGGAGCTTCTCCAGAAGCAACCGCACCGTCGCCTCCAGCCAACGCATCTCTCCTCAAAGCCACCACCGTTCACCCCAAAGCCCCAACAGCACCCCCGCCAGCCAAAACAATCCCGATCTCAGCGCCTACCCCGCCCTACACCGTTGCGTAGTGATTTCTGCATTCGACATTCCACCTCCGGGAATCCATCATCCCAGTATGTCAATCCCACCCATGACCCCCAAAGCCCAGGCCGCTTACGAGGAGGCGCAGGAACAGATCGCGCGACGCAGGGAGTTGCAAGGGAGGTTGCTTAACCTGAATGGCCTGGGACTTACCCGCCTGCCTTCAGAGATCGGCCAGCTCTCCGCGCTGACGAGGCTTTTCCTCCACGACAACCAGCTTACCAGCCTGCCGCCAGAGATCGGCCAGCTCTCCGCGCTGACGGTGCTTTACCTCGACGCCAACCAGCTTACCAGCCTACCGCCAGAGATCTGCCAGCTCTACGAGCTGACTGGTCTTCAACTCAACTTTAACCAGCTCAACAGCCTGCCGCCAGAGATCGGACAGCTCTACGAACTGAAGGAGCTTTACCTCAATGACAACCATCTCACGAGCCTGCCGCCGGAGATCGGCCGGCTCTCCGCGCTGACGAAGCTTTACCTCAACGACAACCATCTCACGAGCCTGCCGCCGGAGATCGGCCGGCTCTCCGCACTGAAGGAGCTTTACCTCAACGACAACCAGCTCACAAGCCTGCCGCCGGAGATCAGCAGACTAAAGCATTTGAGCGCGCTTTTTCTGCATGGGAACCCTGGGCTGGGGATTCCTGATTCCGTGTTGGGGCCGACAGTCGGAGAAGTTTATGCCTACGAGAAAAAGAATCAGAAACCACCAGCTCGGCCGGGTGACATTCTGAACTTTTATTTTGCCCAGCGGGCCGCGAAAGCCACAGGAGCGCAGCAGGCAGTGGGGGAGATCAAGGTGATGCTGGTGGGGCGTGGGGGGGCGGGAAAGACGAGCCTGCGGCGCTTTTTCCTGAATCAACCCCATGACGTGCGTGAGGCGGAGACGCAGGGGATTGCCCTAGAGGATTTCGAGATGGAGTGCGGTGGGAAGCAGGTGCTGGCGCGGCTGTGGGACTTTGCCGGGCAGGAGATTACCCATGCGCTACATCAGTTCTTCCTGACGGAGGGCTGTGTGTATGTGCTTGTGCTTGATCCACGGTCGAACACGGAGATGCGGGACGCGCTGTACTGGCTGGCCCTGCTGAAGCGCTATGCCGCCGGTGCGCCCGTGGTGGTGGCGCTGAACCGCCAGGATGCGAGGAAAGGGGGCTATGATGTGGACCGTCGGCTGCTCAAGGAGCGCTTCCCGAGCATTCAGGGCTTCCTCCCGACGAATTGCGAGACGCGGGATGGCTGTGAAGAGCTGCGTGCCGCGCTGTGCGGAGCCATCAGCACCGTGCCTACCACGCAGCCGCCGCACCTTGAGGTGCCGAAATCCTGGCTGGCGGTGAAGGATGAGTGCTTCAAGGAAGGGCGAGGGAAATCGACCGAGAAAAAGGGAGCGTTTTCCCGACTGCTGAAGCTGGCGGGTTATGATGAAGCAAAGCTGCAGACGCGGCGGCAGCATCTGCGGCTGGAGGAGTTTCGTGTGATCTGTGCGAAGCATGGTGAGATAGATGCCGCGAAGCAGGAGTCCCTGGCGCGGTTGCTGCATCAACTGGGGGCCGTGCTGCACTTCTCGGAAGACCCCCGACTGCGTGACACCGCAGTGCTGAATCCACATTGGGTGACGCACTCGGTGTATCGACTGCTACGCTGCAAGGAAGGGCCGCACAGTGATGGCATCATGACTCTCGCAGATGCGCAGCGTGCGCTGCCGCACGAGGAGGTTGAGACCGTACGCTACCTGCTGCGGATGATGGAGCGCTTTGAGATGTGCTTCCCAGTGGATGGAGAGGACGGACAGATGCCGACACGCTGGCTGGTGGCAGGTGCGTTGCGTGAATTTCAACCCGAAGGCGTGGGGCTGGAATGGCAGCAACCGGGAGCTGTGAAGATGCGCTATGTCTATGACCCTCTCCCAGAGGGGGTGATCCCGCGCTTCATCGTGCGCACTCACTTACTGAGCGAAGGGCAGCCGCGCTGGAGATCCGGCGTGATCCTGCGTGATGGAGCCGCCGCCGCGCTGATCCGACGGAGTGAAAACGTCAACATGGTAGAGGTGGTGGCCTTTGGACCGGAAGAGGAACGCCTTCGACTGCTGGAAGTGGTACAAGGGAATCTGGAGCGCATCAATGCGGACGTACCTGAACCTTCACCCTATGCAGAACTCGAACTCGCAGGGCTGCCAGGGATCTACCGACCCGTGGCAGACCTAGAGGCCGCCGAGGCGGGTAAACAGCAAGTGGCGGTGAAGACGCCTGCGGGTGATGCCCTTGTACAGCCAACGCCGCAGCTCAACCGTGCCAGTGAACAGGCGGCACGTGATCCGGCGAGGCAGCCTCTGTCGTTATTCTTGAGCTACTCACACAAGGACAAGCGGGAGAAGATGCAGTTTCAGGAGAACCTGACCGTGATGAACAAGAAACGGCTGATCACGCCCTGGCAGGACGGATTGATCGAACCCGGAACGCTGTGGCTGGAACAGATCACAACGCAACTGGAACAGATGGACGTGTTTGTGGGCCTGCTGACGAATGCTTTCATCGCGTCTGACTTCATCGAGAAAGTCGAGGTGAAGGCGGCGCGCGAACGCTTGCAGGTGAAGGGGCGTGACTTTTTGTTTGTCCTGATCCTGGTGGATGACATCCCGCTGGAGGGGCTGGACATCGCAGCCTTCCAGATCCTGAAGCCGGGTGGGAAAGCGGTCAGCCAGCATCCCAGCCGCAAGATTGGGTTCACCCAGGCGCAACGCGAGCTGGAGGAGTTCATCCGCAAGCGCATGAAGGAAAAGCTCGCAGAGGAACCTGAACGGCATCCTTCGCGAGAACGAGCCGAGTCGGAGGTCCGTCCAACCCCTCCGGGAATCACCATGATCGTGCAGGGAGATTACATTGCCGGACACAAGACTATGATCAAAGACGACCACAGCATTCACGCCCATGACATCAGCAACA
>JBIPLL010000314.1:0-4157 GCA_044368425.1 Beijerinckiaceae bacterium | reverse complement strand
CAGGGGCGGGGCGTTTTGTCGTTTGGGATGTCAGGGCCGCGTCGGGACGGCGGGCATCACGCCATGGGCACGCGAGAGGCGCCTCCCGGGACAATCTCCGGCAGCAGGCGCCAAAACGCGAAAAGCCGCCCTGAGGCGGCTCATGCGTCGGACCGTGTCCGCGGGTCGATCAATCCGGCAGGGATGCCTTACTTGATCTTGCCTTCCTTGAAATCGACGTGCTTGCGCGCGACCGGGTCGTACTTCTTCATCGAGAGCTTCTCGGTCATCGTCCGCGTGTTCTTCTTGGTCACGTAGAAGTAACCGGTGTCGGCAGTCGACACGAGCTTGATCTTGATGGTCGTGGCCTTGGCCATGGTCGCCTCGTTTCCGGATCAGGGCTTGCGCGACGCCCGTCCTGGTCAGACGCCACAGCCGCGAAGAATTTCCAGGCCGACAGGTCGGCCGCATTTGGGGTCAATTGGCCGAAAGGGTCGGGGAAGTCAAGCCCGCCCGGACCCTGAAGCTGCCGGCGAGGTCAGCAGGCGCCACAGGACCAGCAGAACATAGGCCACGAACATGGCCGACAGGGTCCAGGCAAAGCCGTGCGGCGGGATCGCATCGAGCCCGTAGCCGACGAAGGGCGGCCCCATGACGAGGCCGACATTGTACAGCACGACGAAGGCGGCATTGGCGGAAGCGAGGTCGGCTCCGCCGAATCGGGCACCCAGATGCGCAAGCCCGACCGTATAAAGGGAGCCGATGAGGCCGCCCCAGATGACGAGCGTTGCATAAAGGAGCGGCGTGTTCCCGATCGTGAAGGGGATCGCGGCTGCGCCCAGCGCGCCCGCGCTCGCGGTCACCAGCAGGATCAGCCGCCGGTCGATCCGGTCGGCAAGCAGCCCGATGGGAATCTGGAGCAGCACGTTGCCGGCCGCGACAAGGCTCACGAGCAGGGCGGCCGTCTCGGCGTCAAAGCCGACACGCAGGCCGTAGACGGGCAGGATCGCGAAGCTGCCCGTCTCGACCGCTCCGAAGACAAGTGCCGCCATGGTGGCAATGGGCGCCGCCACGACATAGCCCATGACCGAGCGCCGGGCGTGACCCTCGACGTCGGGGGTGAGACCTCGTGCGGCCAGCAGGGGGATCGACGCCATCAGGAAGAGGGCCGTGCCGATCGCGTAGGGCGGCCAGCCGCTCGTGCCGACAAGGGTCAGGATGCCTGGCCCCACCGTGAAGCCTGTTGCAAGCACGGTGGCGTAGATGCCCATCACAAGCCCGCGCCTGTGCGGGGGCGCGGCGGCATTGATCCAGAATTCGGACAGGACGAACAGCGTCCCGAGCGCCGCAGAAAACACGAAGCGGATCGGGAACCAGAGCCAGAAGACCGGCACGAGCTTGAAGGCCAGCAGCGTTAGCGCAGCAGCCAGAACTGCGGTCCAGAGCAGCGTCGCCACGCCGAATCGGGCAGCCAGGCGCGGCACGAATGGCACGACGAGGATCGACGCCACGCCGGCTATGGCCGTGTTGAGCCCGATCCACAGGCTGGGCACGCCCATGCGCTCCATCTCAAGCGAGAGGAGCGGGATCGACAGGCTCAGTCCGATGCCGACGACGGAAATACTGGCGATGGCTGCCGTGATGGCGCGCAGCCGCGTGCCATCGTCGAAGCGGTCGACGTGAACATCACTCATCGAGGTTCACAATTCCTCGCGCACGAAGCGGCCGCGGCGCTCATGATAGAAGGGTACGGACGCCTCGACCGGGAAGCCCGCGTGAAGGCGATCCTCGACTTCCTCCAGGATCACCTGCGTGATCGACGGCAGGTCGAGCCGCTGCGCTTCCTTCAGTGTCACCCAGACCAGCTCGACCAGTTCCGATTGCGGCCCGACCGCGCCCGCGACCTCGCCGGCGATGGCTTCGCGCTCGACGGCGAAGAAGCGCGTGTCGAAGCGACGCGGTCGGCGCGGCGGCGTGATCGCGCGGGCCACGAAATGCAGCGCTTCCAGGTCGGGAAAGACGCCCTGGGCCGCGAAGTCCGACCATGCTCCCGATGGCGGATCGTCGGGAGCGCCGTATTCGCGCGTGCCGATGAGAAGGCCGGTTTCCTCGAAGGTCTCGCGGATCGCCGAGAGAGCGAGCGCGCGGCAGCGCTGAAGCGAGGGGCGCGTGACGCGAGCGAGCAGGCGGCGCTCATGATAGGGATGCAGTGCGCCCGCCGTGCTGACCAGACGGTCGCCGGGCTCGATGCGCCCGCCAGGAAAGACGAACTTGCCCGGCATGAAGCGATGCCCCTCGTGGCGGCGCCCCATCAGCACTTTCGGCGCCGGGCCTCGACGATCGACGATGATCAAGGTTGCGGCGTCGCGCGGGCGCACATTGGGCCAGCGCCGCTCGCGCTCCGCATTGGTGAGGCGCTCGGCAAGCTGCTTGCCGCGATCATCCGCCTCGCTCTCCTTGGCAGGATCGCCGATGAAGCCAGCCGGATTGTCGAGGGGCCCCGTCGCAGTCGGCTTTACGTCGCTCACCGTCCAGTCTCCCCCTTGCCGGCGGCTGCGAGCGCTTCCTCGTCCTCGCCGCCGAAGCCGTGCATATAATGCGCCCATTGCAGGCCCACGACAGCCCCCTTTATCGGCTGGATCAGCAGAAGCGACAGGCAGAGCGTCAGGGTTGGCCAGAGCATGACATGCGCCCAGATCGGCATGGAGAGCTCAAGCTCGGCGAGCAGGATCAGCCAGACGATCAGGTGGCCCACGACGAACATCGTCAGATAGGCCGGCAGATCGTCGGCGCGGTGATGGTGGAGTTCTTCGCCGCAGCTGTCGCAGGTCGGCGCCACCTTGAGGAAGCGCGGGAAGAGCTTGCCCTTGCCGCAGGCCGGGCAATGGCCGGCCCAGCCGCGCTTCATCGCCTGCGAGCGCGCGCGGGGCGGCCGGGGAGGCGCGCCCGATCCGGGCATGGAGAATTCGGTCGGCAGGCTGTCAGTCATGATGTGCTTCCAGACGATCAGCGGCGGCGCGAGCGGCCGGGAACGGGGCCGGTCCGGCGCACGCGCCTGGGACCGGATGAGCGGCTATCGGTGCGGGCCTTGCCCTCGGACAGGAGCTCGAAGCGCAGCGCCCCGGCCGCAGGGGCGGCTTCGGCCAGTCGTACGGTGACGTTGTCGCCCAGCCGATGCGTTTCGCCGGTGCGCTGGCCGACAAGCGCATGCATGGCCTCGTCGAAGGCGTAGTAATCGGCTCCAAGGGTCGACACGGGTACGAAGCCGTCGGCGCCCGTGCCCTCGAGCTTCACGAAGAGGCCCGCGCGGGTGACGCCTGCGATCCGCCCCTGGAATGTCTCCCCGATGCGTTCCGACAGATGGTGTGCGATCAGCCGGTCGATCGTGTCGCGCTCGGCGGCCATGGCGCGCCGCTCGCATTGCGAGATGGCCTCCCCGATCTCCTTGAGCCGCTCGCGGGTCGTGTCGCGTGGCAGGCCGTCCTGGCCCAGACCCAGCGATGCGACCAGGCCGCGATGCACGACGAGATCCGCATAGCGGCGGATCGGCGAGGTGAAATGCGCGTAGCGGCGCAGGTTCAGGCCGAAATGGCCGTAATTCTCGGCGGCATATTCCGCCTGAGCCTGCGTGCGCAGCACGACCTCGTTGACGAAGGCCTGATGCTCTCCGCCCTCGACCGCCTTCAGGATGCGGTTGAACAGGGCCGATTGCAGCGCGCCGGCCTTCGGCAGCTTCAAACCAACGGACGCCAGAACCTCGCCGAGCGCGCGCATCTTCTCGAGCGAGGGCTCGTCGTGGACGCGGTAGAGGAGGGGGCTGTTCTTCGCCTCCAGCGTCTCGGCGGCGCAGACATTGGCGAGGATCATGAATTCCTCGATCAGCCGATGCGCATCGAGACGCTGCGGGACGACGACGCGATCGACCGTGCCGTCGGGCTTGAGCAGGATCTTGCGCTCCGGCAGGTCGAGCAGAAGCGGCTCGCGGCTGTCGCGCGCGCTCGAAAGGGCGCGATAGGCGGCCCAGAGCGGCTCCAGCACGCTCGCCATCAATGGGCCGGTGACGGTGTCTGGATAGCCGTCGATGGCGGCCTGAGCCTGCTCGTAGGCCAGTTTTGCGCGCGAGCGCATCATGATGCGGTGGAAGACGTGGTGCCGCTTGTGCCCCTTCGCATCGATGA
>JBIPLL010000313.1:0-4161 GCA_044368425.1 Beijerinckiaceae bacterium | reverse complement strand
TCCAGGGCGAAAGCCCGAAATGCTGGATCAGCAGCGCGGTCGTATAGGCGCCCAGTCCGTAGAAGATCGTGTGGCCCAGCGAGAGCTGGCCCGCATAACCGCCGACGATGTTCCACGCGGTCGAGAGCGCGCCGAAAACGCAGATCGTCACGAAGATGTGGACGACAAAGGGCGAGTCGATCACCGCGGGGATGATGAGCAGCAGCGAGAGCGCGAGCCAAGCCATATAGACGCGCGGCTGGGTCAGGCGCCTGAGGAGCCCGACTTTCGGTGCCGCGAGAATGGCGCCGGAGGGGCTCTGCGTGATCCGGGACGGATTGTTCGTAGCCATGGTTCACTCCGTCCCGCGGCCGAAGCCGAACAGGCCGGTCGGCTTGAAGATCAGGATCAGGATGAAGATCGCGAAATACACGACCTCCTTGAGGTCCGGGGCGATGTAATAGCCCGAGAGGCTGTCCACGATGCCGATGATCATGGCGCCGAGAAACGCGCCATACATCGAGCGCATGCCGCCCAGCACCACCACGACGAAGGCCGTCAGCACGAAATAGGAGCCGATCGTGGGGGTCACCGGATAGATCGGCATGATCAGCGCGCTGGCCAGCCCGACGCAGGCGGCGCCCAGGCCGAACGAGATGATGTAGATCCGCTCGACCGGGACGCCCATCAGCAGCGCGGCATTGCGGTTCTGCGCGGTGGCGCGGATGGCCCGCCCCAGCGGCGTCTTCTGCATGAAAACGTGCAGCCCCGCGACGAGCGCGATGGCACAGGCCAGGATCACGAGATGTCCGAACAGCACCGTATAGCGACCGAGCGGGATCGACTGGCGCACCTCCGGCGCATTGACCGAATAGAGGTCGGCGCCAAACAGCATCAGTGCGAGGTTGACCAGAGCCGTCGACAGCCCGACCGTCGCGAAGATCTGGATATGCTCGTCCGCATTGAGCAGCTTCTGGATGATGAAGCGCTGGACGAGCGCGCCGACCACGAACAGCAGCACGATGACCGGCAAAGCGGAAACGTAGGGGTGCAGGCCCAGATATTTCGAGAGGAGATAGACGGCGTACATGCCGATCATCAGGAACTCGCCATGGGCGAAGTTCACGACGCGCACGATGCCGAAGATCAGCGTCAGGCCGACCGCGATGATGGCATACATGCTGCCGAGCATGATGCCGTTGAGTATCAACTGGACAGGAACGTCCATGCGTCGGCCTCCTGGTCGACTGGGTACGGAAACGTCAGGAAGGGCAAGGCACGTCGCGCACGAACCGGGCACAGCACGGCGGCATCAAAAGGACGGCCTGCTCAGGTCATGCGAGGCGGGGCGCGGGTCTGCGAAACCGCGCGCGCATGCCGGAAAGGGGACCATGCGCCAGCCAGCCGGCGCATGGTCGTGTGGGATCAGTTGGCGCCGATGCCCGTCTTCATCTTGGCAACGGCGGCATCGGGCGGGAACACGGTGACGAGATCGCCGCCCTGCCACTGCATCAGGAAGGGCTCGGCACGGGAGTTCTGTCCCTTTTCGTCGAGCTTGAAGCCCCAGCCGGTCGGGGTGGCGCCCTTCGCGATCTCAAGCTTCATCACCGCTTCGCGGATCGCGGGGCCGGAGAGGTCCTTGGCCGACGCCATCGCGGCGAGGAACGCCTGCGCGCCCATATAGTTGGCGAGGCTGTGCCCCGAACGCGGGGCCATGCCGTACTTGGCCTGGTAGCGCTTCACGAATTCCTCGATACCCGGAGCCGCCTTGGGATTGGTGCGGTACTGGGTGAAGTCGACATTCAGCGCGCCCTCGATATTGGCGGCGCCGACCGCTTCCATCGTGTCGCGCAGCGAATAGCCGCCGCCCGCGCCGATAGCGGCCTTCAGCTTCAGGCCCTGTTCCTTCATCTGGCGGAAGAACAGAACCGTATCGTTCTGGTAGGAGGTCTGCAGGACCACGTCGACGCCGGCCGACTTCAGGCGCAGGATGACCGGGGTCAGGTCGACCGACTTCGCGGAATAGGGCAGCGTCTCGACGACATTGACGCCCTTTTCCTTGGCGCGCGCGGTCTGGAAGCCGGCGACTGTCTGGCCGTAGAGCGAATCCTCGTGGATGATCGCGACCTTCAGGGCCTTGAAGTCGACATTGAGCGAGGGGGCGATCGCCGTCACGACGGCATCGACCATCGTGTTGGCGAAGATGCGGGCGGTCGGGTTGGAACGATAGACGTTCTTGAAACCGCGCTCGGTGATCGGGTCCGAGATGGCGCCCATCTCGAAATAGGGCACGCCCGCAAGTTCCGCGACCTGCGTCGCCGCGATCGACAGCGACGAGGAATAGGTTCCGAAGATCACCGGAACTTTCTCGACCGAGGTCAGGCGCCGCGCCTCACCGACAGCCTGGTTCGGGTCGACCGCGTCGCCCTTGATGATCTGGAGCTGCTTGCCATTGAGCCCGCCGGCAGCGTTGCGCTCCTCGATGGCGAGTTCGAGGCCCCGGTAGCTCTCGTCCCCGAGGAGCGCGAGACCGCCCGAGAACGGATAGAGCGCGCCGACCTTCACGGTCTGCTGCGCCAGCGCATTGGTGGCCGACAGGGCCAAGCCTGCGGCGAGCGCCGCACCCATTACCTTCTTCATGGTTTCCTCTCCAAAAGCGGTCCATCCCGCAGATGCGGGACCTGCCTTGTGCCGACAGGCCATCCTTGCCGCACGGCCATCTCTGGTCGGGCGCGACATTTATTGCAGATGACCAAGTTGCCTGACAAGTCGGAAATTGCTAGCTCTGGGTCAAGGAAGAGCCGTCAGTATGGATGTCCTGGCGCGGCCCCTGTCGGACGAACACCGGCATGGACATGGCGGATAGATGGACGGAAAACGGGTCGATCAGCGAGGAATCAACAGGGTGAGCGCGATGAGTTCAGGTGTGACGGCGGGCCAGATTCCCGCGACGATGCGGCAGGTGCGGTTCAACGGCTCGGGCAGCCCCGACGTGATCGGCATCGAGACGGCGCCGGTGCCGCAGCCCGGCCCCGGCCAGGTCCTCGTTGCGGTGGCAGCCGCCGGCGTCAACCGGCCCGATTGCCTGCAGCGCGCCGGGGGCTATCCGCCTCCGCCGGGCGCAACCGACATTCCCGGCCTCGAGATTGCCGGCACCATCGTCGCCGTCGGCGCAGGCGTCTCGCAGGCCGAGATCGGCCGGCGCGTCTGCGCGCTGGTCATTTCCGGCGGCTATGCCGAATATGCCGTGGCGGATCTGCCGCTCTGCCTGCCGGTTCCCAAGCCCCTGTCACTCATCGAGGCAGGCGGCATCCCGGAGACCTATTTCACTGTCCACGACAATGTCTTCACGCGCGGGCGGCTGAAAGCTGGCGAGACGATCCTCGTCCATGGCGGCTCGTCGGGCATCGGCTCGACCGCGATCCAGCTGGCGCATCAGGCCGGCGCACGCGTCATCGCAACGGCCGGCTCCGACGACAAATGCGCCTTCTGCAAGACGCTGGGCGCGCAGGCGGCGATCAATTATCGCAGCCAGGACTTCGTTGCCGAAGTGAAGGCCCTGACCGACGGACGCGGCGTCGATGTCATCCTCGACATGGTCGGCGGCCCCTATCTCCAGCGCAACCTGTCGGCGCTGGCTCTGGAGGGACGCCTCGTTCAGATCGCCTTCCTGCAGCCGAGCAAGGTCGAGTTCGACTTCATGCCGCTGATGCTGCGCCGGCTCACGATGACGGGATCGACGCTGCGCGCCCGCTCGGTGGAGCTGAAGAAGGCGATCGCCGACAAGCTCATGACCGATGTCTGGCCGATGCTGGAAGCGGGCACCGTCAAGCCGATCGTGCACAAGGTGTTCCCGCTCGAACAGGCGCGCGCCGCCCACGAGCTGATGGAATCGAGCGCGCATCTGGGCAAGATCATGCTCGTCACGCCTGCGGGCGAGAGCGCGACATGAGCACGGCCCCCCTCACCCATTCCGGCGAGGTGGTCCTCGTGACGGGTGCCGGGCGCGGCATCGGGCAGGCCATCGCGGACATGCATGCGCAGGCTGGCGCGGCGGTGATCTATCTCGACCACGACCCGGCGCTGGCCGAGGGTGCGGCGTCGGCTGCCCTGGCGCGCGGGCTGAAGGCGCTCGCGCTTGCAGCCGACGTCTCGGACGAGGCCAGCGTGCGGGCGGCAGTC
>JBIPLL010000708.1:0-4172 GCA_044368425.1 Beijerinckiaceae bacterium | reverse complement strand
GCGTCTTGGTGGGCATCACCGCACGGCCCACATTCGGTGCCTCTGTGGCAATGGCCATTCACACCGCAACCAGCCGATCCGCCCCACTGCACTGCTTCAGCCACAGCACCGGTGGGGTCAAAGTCGCACGAGAACGACCCCATCACCGGAACTGCGGATTCCTGTTCGACGACGCCCATGTTCGACTGATCTGGCATGGAGATGACATCGTCGCCATCACCTATCAGCACCGACTCGTAGCCGCCATCCATTGACGAGAACGAACCGCTCGCCTCTGGCATTGGCACCGCGATATCCTCGACTTCGCCCGACTCCCCCGCGAAGGCGAGGCCTGCGGCCATGAGGCATACGCCAAGAAAAACCCACCGGTCACGACGAACCGCCGCCACGGTGCGGCACGAACCTCGGAACCCCGCCAGGCGATACGATGAACAATCCGCAAGCTCGACCCCACGGGCATGCGCGGTCATTTCGGTGTACTCCTCCAAAGGCGAACGGTCCCCCTCGCAATCGTCGTCCGGCTATCCGGGTCGTTACCGATGAACCCGAAGTGCGGGTCGCGGAATCCTGGTGACCCACGCAAGCGAAGCAGCACATGACGCCTCCCCAGCGAATCAGCCAGCGATTGTGAGGGGGCTGGGCAAGCCCGGTAGTCGTGGCGAACGTAGCCCGCGAGCTCGCACATGCGATTTGCCCGTGGAATCCTTCCCCGATTACCCATTCTTTGACGGGCTTCATAAGGGGGGGTACTCTCCATCGGGTTCGTCTGGATCGCGGGTGATTCACGGGATATTGGTTATAAAAAACCGCTCGATCGCCGATCGACGGTGTCTTGGCTAGGAGTTTCTGCATGACGTCGACTCTGGCTCTTCATTCCTTCCCTCGCCGTCGAAGCCCACCCCCACAGCTTCACAGCCACGGCCGCCGCAGCCGTCCCACGCGCAGCGCCCGTCGTCACGGTCTGAACGCACGCCGGCGCCGCCGCCACGCCTCGGCAAGGCTCCAGCCGGAGCGACTCGAGCAGCGTCGCCTGCTGGCGTTCGACTTCGTGGCAGCGTTCGCCGAGAGCCCGATTCCGTTCTTCGTCGCTGGCGACACGACGGCCACGCCGCGCCTGGCCGAAGCGCCCCAGCAGGTGACCCTGCGGTTTGATCCTGGCGTGCAGATCGATCCCACGTCGATCGGTGGTAGCGTCAGCTTCGTGCGCAGCGGCAATGGTGTCCTCGGTGACGGAAACGACGTTTCCGTCCTGCCGGCGGCACCCGTCGGCAGCATCACGGTGGGCGACTCACCCAATGAAAACGAGTTGGTGATCCGCTTCGCTGAAACTCTTCCCGACGACGTCTACCGCTTCACGATCACGAGCGGACTGCGGTCGACCAGCGGCGACACGGCAACCGCCTACCAGTTCGACGTGAGACTCGACCTCGGGGCCTTTGTCACCGCGGTGGTCCCGCAACCAGTCGATCGGTTACAGGGCGGCGGCCTGCAGCAGCGCCGCGACCAGGTCGATGTCTACTTCAATGCAGGCGATCCGCTGAGCCAGTCGTCGGCCGAGAATCCCGGCCAGTACCGTCTCGTGCCCGTTTCGGCAGCGGGCATCGATGGCGTGCCCGTCAGTCCCACTGGCGTCACCTACTCGGCGTCGACGGGCAAGGCGGTCCTCCAGTTTACCTCCAACGCGATCGCCGACGGCGTGCTCTACCGGCTGGAAATCGGCCCCACGCTCGTGCCGACCACGCCGACTCCTTTTTCCTTCGTGGGTTCGGCCACCGACGACAACTCGAGTTTCGCGACCGCAACGCCCCTCGGCACGCTCGGTGCCAACGGCATCACGGCCACCGCCCGGATCGACGATCGACCGACGGTTCAAACGCCGGCGGGCACCCTCCCCTTGCCGCATCAGCCGGGCACGATCGACGAGCCCGGGCATCGCGATACGCCGGCCGACAGCGGAGACCACGGCCTTGCAAATCTCACCACCACCCCTTCGTGGCCGATTTTTTGGCCATCGTGGGTGCTCAACCGCCCTGTTGACGGACCGGTGGGCTATTACAACTTCCGATCGACGTATGGGTTTGATGGCCAAGGCAACGCGCTCATCAACACGATCACCGAGACACAGAAGCAACGAACCCGGGAGATCTTCGAGTCGTTCAGCCGCATCACCGGCCTTCGCTTTGTCGAGGAGACGCGCGCACCCTACGTCGGCCTCACGGTCGTCACTGGAGACATCCGTGCCATCAATCCCTTGGCGGACCCGGCATCTGGCTACTCCTTGACTGGGTCCTCCCGAGTTGGGACCGGACTCTTCAGCCGGACGATTCCCGTGGTCGTGATGAACTCCAGCCAAAACTGGGGTGAGAGCGAGTTCGGCGGTGCGTGGGCCGGACAGGCCATGGGATCGATCGGCTACAACCTCGGGATGAAACACTCCCTCGACGTGCCCTCGATCCAGGGTTTTGGGAGCTTTACGGAGACCGTTTTCCCCGGTGACTACGACGCGATCCACCTGAAACAGCTCTATTCGACGACCGGCACCGACATCGACCTCTATTCATTTACTGTCGCCGATCGGGGCAAGCTCTCTGCTGAGACTGTCGCCGGTCGGCCCGGCAGCACCGTCACGAGCCTTCTCGACACGGTGCTGTCGCTGTATCGCGAGGAAACGCTCGGCGCAACGACCACGCGCACCCTCGTGGCCCGCAACGACGACTACTACGGACGCGACTCGTTCGTCGGTCTCGATCTCGAGCCGGGCGACTACTTCATGGCGGTCACAAGCACGGGGAACGATCAGTTCAATCCGGAGACTGCCGACAGCGGCTACGGCGGCCGAACCCGCGGACCATACGAGCTTCGGCTCGGCTTCACGCCGGTGCCGTCACCCACCAACACGATCGTGGACACCCGCGGCACGCAGATCGACGGCGACCGTGACGGCCTGCCGGGCGGCACCAATGCCTTCTGGTTCAAGACCGCAGCCGTGGCCGACACGGTCTTTGTCGACAAACTGGGCCCCGCGACGGGAGCCGACGGCACCGTCGCCAAGCCCTTCAAGACGATTTCGTCGGCTCTGGCGGCGGTGAACACCGCCAACGCGGCTGCTCCGGGTAGCAAGAAGATCGTCCGGATCGTCGGCAACCCCGCCAACACGCCCTATCTCGTCGGCACCACGCTCGCTGGTCAGGCTCTCCCCGACGGGGCGACGTTCAACGTGCCCAAGGGGGTGACGGCGATGATCGACGCGGGAGCCATCTTCAAGCTCCGCTCGGCGATCATCGATGTCGGCAGTTCGCAACCGCTCCCAACCTCGTCCCGCGCCGAGGCCGCCCTGCAGGTGCTCGGTGTGCCTGGCAATGCCGTCACATTCACTTCGTACAACGACGACTCGGTTGGTGGTAATTCTGACGGCTTGGGATCGGCGGCCGCGGGTGGACAGTGGGGCGGGCTCGTGTTTCGCCAAGACTCCGACACCGCGTCGAAGCGGGCGTTTGTCAACGCGATTCAGCAGGCCGACATCCGCTACGGCGGCGGCCAGGTGCGGGTCGACTCCCAGGTGCAGTCCTTCGCACCCATCCAGATCGAAAGCACCCGCCCGACGATCGCGTTCAACACGATCACCGACAGCGCCGGAGCCGCGATCGCGGCCACACCCAACAGTTTCGAGGAATCGAACAGCCGCATCGGCCCCGAGATCCGCGGCAATCGGCTCACCGCGACCCGCAACGATGGCCCGAACAACACGCCGGTCCTTCATCAGAACACGACGAACGGGCTGTTCGTCAAGATCTTCACCCGATTCGGCTCGCCGCTGGAGCAACTCGATGTGCCGGCCCGCTTCAAGAGCACCGACATCGTGTACGTCTTGCAGGAAAACCTCGTCATCTCTGGCGGCGCGGGTGGCTACACGCTGGACGTGGCCTCCAACCGGTTCGCCAGCCGGCCGACCGGCCGCTTGGCATTCGACGCGGGCGTCGTCGTCAAACTGCAGAACTCGCGGATCGAACTGGAACGAGGTGCCGGTCAACTCATCGCCGAGGGGGGTGAGTTCAACCCGGTGATCTTCACGAGCCTCGGCGACAACCGCTACGGCGCCGGCGGCACGTTCGACACCAACGGCACTCTTCCCAACGTCCGTGCCGCAGGCGATTGGGGAGGCATCATCCTCA
>JBIPLL010000312.1:0-4186 GCA_044368425.1 Beijerinckiaceae bacterium | reverse complement strand
AACCCCATTATGGCTCCGAAACTGAGGTATGGGTGCTTGAGGATCACTTCCCCAATCCAGCTTAGATCCAAAAATCGTGGCAAATTGGTCCCCGGGAATAAGCGAATTCATGCAATGGTGTATCAATCGCTTATTTCGGGCCGTCCAATCGGTCAATCGAAACTGAAGCTCACGCGCTCACGCGTCTCGGCACCAGCTCGTCATAGATGGCCGCGATGCGGTCGACATGGCGCGCCACTGTCAGTTCGCCTGCCGCCGCCCGGCTCGCCTGCGCCATCCGGTTGCGAAGATCCGGATCGTCGATCATCCGCCGGGCATGGTCGACCCAGCCCTGTGCGTCATAGGGATCGACGACGAAGCCTGACAGGCCATGTTTCACGACCTCCTTGAGCCCGCCATCCGATGACACGATGGGCGGCAGGCCGAGGCTCTGCGCCTCGACGCCGACGCGGCTCAGTGGCTCGTCGATGGCAGGCAGCACCACGACGTCGCAGGCGGCCATGTAGTCCAGCGGATTGTCGATATGGCCCGTCGCGATCAGTCTCCCTGCATGGCGACCGGCCTTGAGGCCCTCCTCGTAGACGCTGTCGCGCGGCTCGACCCACCCGCCGCAAACGAGCCCCATGACCGGGCGTCCGTCGCCGGCCCGCGGGATCGCGTCGAGCAGGTCGAACATGACGTGCGGCCGCTTGCGCTTTTGCAGCGTGCCGAAATAGCCGATCAGCGCGGCATCGGCCGGGATGCCCTTCTCCGCCCGGATGCGCGCGCGCGTCGCCGGAATGTCGATCAGATCGGTTGCGATCTGGAACGGGTTGTAGACCACCTCGGCCTTGGCCTGTGCCCAGGAGGGCAGGAGGTCGAAGGAATAGCGCGAGACGGTCACCGTGCGCCGCGCCACGCGCAGGCCGAGATCGACGCTCAGGCTGCGGGTATAGACCGAACGCCAGTGATTGAGCAGCACCCGCCCGCAGAGCAGGCTCGGCACGGTCCAGGTGCGCAGCATGCGCTTGTCGTTGACATGGACGATTGTCGCGCCTGTCTGTCGCAGGACCCGGACGGCCTGCGGCAGCGCGAGATAATTGCCGATCCGGACCGAATCCTTGCGATCCTTTTCGGCAACGTCGCCCAGTGGCGGCAGGTCGATGCGCGGGAAGCCACGGCGCTGCGCCTCCTCGCGGGCGAAGCCGCTGCCATGGAAGGCGGTCACGACGTTCTCACCGCGCGCAAGCAGCGCCTCGATCAGCAGATAGGAGGAGCGCACGCTGCCCCCCATCGTGTCCCCGGCATAGGGAAACAGGATCACCCGGTCGCCGTTGACCTGGCCCTCACGCGTCATTCGATCCCCCGAAACCCGGCCTTGCAGAGATGCTGGCGACATGGTGTACCGTTGTAGAGGCAATTATGCAGGAAATGCTGAAGATCCGGAGACGGCCGCGCAATTGGCCGATCTGCCGACATGGCAGGGTTTCACCGACTCTGGCACCCAACCGACCGCTGGGTCCACCCGGCTGACGCGTGCCCAGCGTCCCGGCACTGATTGCCGACAATTCGGGCTCGCGTCTCAAGCTATCATGTTTCAGGATGAACAAACCCGCTGCTCGTGCGTTGTCGCTTCCGGATCGCCGCGCCCGTGCGAGCAACAGACAGGGGGCTCAGCATGCAGATCATTCCGCGCATGCCCATGATTCGACGGGTCCGGGACAGATTGTTCCACGATGTCGAGCGCGAGATCGTCTGGCGCTATCGCAATGCCATGCGCACGGAACGCGTGGAGGTGGAGGGCGTGACATTGCTGGCCACGTCGCCGCTGATTTCCGACAAGATCAGGCGTCGCATCTACCAGGGCGCCTATGAGCGCTGGGAGCTCGAACTGGTCAGTCGCCGGCTTGCGGCTTTCGATCGCGTGCTCGAGCTCGGTGCCGGGATCGGAGCCGTCAGCGCGCTTTGCGCCCGGCGTATCGGCTCCGACCGCGTCGTCTGCGTGGAGGCCAACGCCGCGCTTGAGCCGCTGATCCGGGCCAATCACGCGGCCAACGGCGTTTCGCCAAGGCTGCGCATCGGCCTCGTGGCAAGCGCGAGCGGCGAGGGCACCCTCTATGTCGACGAGAATGTTACAGGTTCTTCGACCACGAAGCGCAACGGCAGCCACGAGGGGGTTCCGGTTCCGGCGCTGGGCCTTGCCGATCTTGTTGCGGAGCACGCACCCACCTTCCTGATCGTCGACATCGAAGGCGAGGAGCGGGACCTCTTCGACAGCACCGAGCTGCCCGGCATCGAGAAGATCTGCATCGAGCTCCACCCCCATATCATCGGCAATCGCGCCGCCTGGAAAGTGCTGGAGCGCCTCGGGGAACTGGGCTTCGAGATGATGATCGACGATGTCCGTCCGCGGAACTTCTATCTCGAGCGTCCTCCCGCTGCGATGACCGATGCCATAACTCATTGAGGGGTCGGGGCCGGAATGCCGGCTCCACCATCGATTTCCGCAGCATGGTTGCGTTTTGGGCTGGGGTGACCCCACTGTTTTCGGCTAACGTCATGCGAGACATCCCATGGCTCGCGCGAGCCATGGCAGAGCGCGGCGAGCCGACATGACTGACAGTGCGACATTTTCTTCGGAAGCGAAGGCCGGGCCGCGTGCACGCCGGTCCTTCCGCGAACGGCTGGAGCGGATACCGCTTCACATCTGGACGCGTCTCTATTGCGCGTTGAAGGGCATCCCGGTCGGGCGTGGAACCACGGTCTCGCCCTTCGCCGGGCTCGAACGGTCGAGCGGCGGCACGATCCGCCTCGGCAAGGCCTGCCGGATCCATCGTGGTGCCCTGCTGCTGCCCCATGGCGGCTCGATCGTCGTGGGCTCCCACACCTCCATCAATCCCTATGCCGTTGTCTATGGTCAGGGTGGCGTGACGATCGGCGAGGGCGTGCGCATTGCAGCCCATGCGGTCATCATCCCTGCCAATCACGGCTTTGCGCCAGCCGAGATGATCCACCGCCAGCCCGAGACTCGAAAAGGCATCGTGATCGAGGATGATGTCTGGATCGGGACCGGCGCCCGCATCCTGGACGGCGTGACGGTCGCGCAAGGCTCGATCGTTGCCGCCGGCGCCGTGCTGACCCGCTCGACGGAGCCCTATGGCATCTATGGCGGCGTTCCCGCCCGAAAGATCGGGGATCGTCGGACGCCCCGCAACCGCGAGGCGGCGGACGCGGCCGGCCATCCGGGTTAAGAAGGGATTCGCAGCTTTCTGCCACACCGTTCGCAGGAGGGCGCGCCAGTGCTCGCAGAGAACCGGGGCGAATAGGGAACGATGATCGGACTTGTTCGCTCCAAACTGCGCTGGTTCGTCACCCACAAGGTGGTCCGCCAGGCAAGCCTGATCGTGTCGGGATCGATCGCGGCGCAGATCGTGCTGCTCGTCACGACTCCGATCCTGTCGCGCCTGTTCAGCCCAGCTGATTTCGGACACCTGTCGCTGCTGAACTCCGCCTCCACCATCGGCGGCGCGGTAGCAGGTCTCTGCTTCTTCCTTGCCATCCTGTTGCCGCGCCGCGAAACCATGGCGGCGGCAGCCTTCCGGCTCGCGATCTATGTGAGCCTGCTCGGCTCTCTGCTGTGCACGGGCATCTATGCGGCCGTCGTGTCCTGGCGCGACGGCGATGCCGTCTTCCACAATTGGGGTATCGAGCTGCCGATCATCTATCTCGGCATTCTCTTCACCTCTTTCGACGCCATCCTGAGCAATGCCAATACGCGGGACGGGCGGTTCCGTGCCGTGGCGGTCGCAAAGTTCAACATGAGCTTTCTTCCGGCGATGGCCCAGATCGGCTTCGGCCTCGCAGGCCTGCAATCGATGGGCCTGCTGGTCGGACGCCTGGTCGGCCAGTTCCTGACACTGCTCATCAATGCCTGGGGCCAGACCAAGCGCTTCGCGCTGTCGCAATTGCTGCGTCCCCGCTGGCGCGAACTGGTGCTGGTCGCCCGCCGCTATGGTGATTCGGCCCTGCACGTGCCGCGTGTGCTGCTGATCCGGATGGCGTCCGCCCTGCCTGCGCCGCTCATTCTCGCCTATTACGGCGCCACGCCCGCCGGCCTTTATTTCTTCGCCGAGCGCCTGGTCGAGCGTCCCGGAATGGTCCTGAGCGACAGCCTCGTGCGCCTGCCGCTCAAGGTTTTCTCCGAGCT
>JBIPLL010000686.1:0-4188 GCA_044368425.1 Beijerinckiaceae bacterium | reverse complement strand
ATCATCGGCGCCACCACCCTCGACGAGTACCGCAAGCACGTCGAGAAAGACCCCGCACTCGAGCGCCGCTTCCAGCAGGTGTACGTGGGCGAACCGAGTGTGGAAGACACCATCGCCATCCTGCGCGGCCTGAAGGAGCGCTACGAGGTGCACCACGGTGTGCGCATCCAGGACTCGGCGCTCGTCAGCGCCGCCGTGCTGAGCAACCGCTACCTCACCAACCGCTTCCTGCCCGACAAGGCCATCGACCTCGTCGACGAAGCCGGCAGCAAACTGCGAATCGAGATCGACTCGCTGCCCACCGAGATCGACATCGTCGAGCGTCGCATCCTGCAACTCGAGATCGAACAGGTGGCGCTCGAGAAGGAAACCGACGCTCCATCGATCGAGCGTCTCGAGGTACTGCGCGCCGAACTCGAGGGCCTGCGCGCCCAGTCGGCCGAGATGCGCGCCCACTGGGAGAGCGAGAAGGAGGCCATCGGCGCCATCCGCGTGCTGAAGGAAGAACTCGAGCAGTTGCGCACGATGGTCGAGCGCGAAACCGACCTGAACCTCGCCGCCGAGGTGCGCTACGGGCGCATCCACGAACTCGAGCGGCGCATCGTCGACGCCACCGCGCACCTCGACGTGCTGCAGCACGGCAACCGCATGCTGAAAGAGGAGGTCGACGCCGAAGACATCGCCGAGGTGGTCAGCAAGTGGACCGGTGTGCCCGTCACCCGGTTGATGGAGGGTGAGATGAGCAAGCTCGTCCACCTCGAAGACCTGCTCCACCAGCGCGTCATCGGCCAGAGCGACGCGGTGCACGCGGTGGCCAACGCCATCCGCCGATCGCGAGCCGGCCTCAGCGATCCGCACCGCCCCATCGGTTCGTTCATGTTCCTCGGCCCCACCGGTGTGGGCAAGACCGAACTCGCCCGGGCCGTCGCCGAGTACCTGTTCGACGACGACAAGGCGATGGTGCGCATCGACATGGGCGAGTACATGGAGAAGTACTCCGTCAGCCGCCTGATCGGAGCGCCACCCGGGTACGTCGGGTACGACGAGGGCGGCCAGCTCACCGAGGCCGTGCGGCGTCGCCCCTACAGCGTGGTGCTGCTCGACGAGATCGAAAAGGCTCACCCCGACGTGTTCAACGTGCTGTTGCAGGTGCTCGACGACGGCCGGCTCACCGACGGCCAGGGGCGCACGGTCGACTTCAGCAACGTGGTCATCGTCATGACCTCGAACCTGCCCGGCGACCCGCTCGGCTTCTTCAAGCCCGAGTTCATCAACCGGGTCGATGAGATCATCCGCTTCCGTGCGCTCAGCCAGGACGACCTGGCGAGCATCGTCGGCATCCAGCTCGGCCACCTGCGCAGCCGCATGGCCGACCGGCGCATCGCCCTCGAGGTCACCGACGACGCGATGGCGCTGCTCGCCGAGGAGGGCTACGACCCTGCCTTCGGCGCCCGTCCACTGAAGCGGGTGATCCAGCGCCAGATCAGCGACCCGGTGGCGATGCTGGTGCTCGAGGGCAAGGTGGGCGAGGGCGGCACCGTCACCGTCGACGCGGCCACCGACGAGCACGGCCGACACCTCACCGTCAGCGTCTGAGCCGGCACGGCGCACCGCTGGTGCGCATCACTCCGGGTCGCAGCGCATCACCACGGCGCACGTAGTGTCGCCCTCGATGGGGGATCCTGACGGGCCGTGGTCGAGCTTCGAGCCGTGCGCGCTCGATGCCGACGCCGCCGACGCGCCCCCGCCGCGGGCCACCATCCACCCCGATCGCGACCGCGGGTGGATGCGCCGCATGTGGCCGCTGCTGCGTGCCCGCTGGGTGACGTTCTTCGGGTCACTCGTGCTCGCGCTCGTGGCGATGGTGGCCGGGGTGATGATCCCGCGCGTGCTGATGGACGCGATCGACCTCGCCCTGCGCGACCGCAGTGAGGCGTTGGCGCAGTTCGTGTGGGTGCTGCTCGCTCTCGCCGTGCTGCGCGCCCTGCTCACCTTCGTCTACCGCTTCACGCTGTACCGCGTGGCCTACGACCTCGAGCGCGACCTGCGCCTGGCGATGTTCGGCCACCTCACCCGCATGGACTTCGCCTTCTTCGACCGCGTCCAGGCCGGCCAACTGATCTCGCGCGCCAACTCCGACATCCGCTCGGTGCAGATGTTCCTCACTTTCGCCCCGCTGATCTCGCTGAACCTTCTCAGCTTCGTGGTCGCTGTGGTGTTGATGCTGTCGATCCATGTCGGGCTCACCCTGGTGGCGCTGTGCACGCTGCCGTTCACCTATCTGACGGGCTCGAAGTTGCGGAACATCTCGTTCCCGATGTCGTGGATCGTGCAGGGCCGCCAGGCCGAGATCACCACCATCGTCGACGAGAACGTGCAGGGCGTGCGGGTGGTGAAGGGCTTCGCTGCCGAAGAGCGCGAGCTCACCAAACTGGCCCGTGCCGCGCAGCGCCTGCGATGGGCCAACGTCGCGTTGAACGACGCCCGGGCGCGCTGGGGCCCGATCACCGAGAACCTGCCCCGGCTCGGCCTGGCCGGCGTGCTGCTGTACGGCGGGCTGCTGGCCATCGACGGCCAGGTCACCGTCGGCGCGATCGTCGCCTTCAACGCGTACGTCGTGTTGGTGCAGGCCCCGTTCCGGTTCCTCAGCTTCATCCTCATCCTCGGCCAGCGCGCTGCAGCATCGGCCGGGCGCATCTTCGAGGTGCTCGATGAGCGGCCTGCGGTGACCGACCGCCTCGGTGCCGTCGACCTGGTCGACCCACAGGGCGACGTGGTGTTCGACGACGTGCGCTTCGCCTACGGCGGCGCCGACGCCACCCCGGTGCTCGATGGGCTCTCACTGCACATCCGCGCCGGCGAGACAGTGGCCATCGTCGGGCGCACCGGCAGCGGCAAGAGCACCATCGCCCGGCTGCTCACCCGCTTCTACGACGTGCAGGCGGGTGCGGTGCGCATCGACGGCCACGACGTGCGCGACCTCACCCTGGCGAGTGTGCGCCACCACGTGGGTGTGGTGCTCGACGACCCGTTCCTGTTCTCGGCGTCGGTGCACGACAACATCGCCTACGGCGACCCCGGCGCCGACCGCGAGCAGGTGACGACAGCCGCCCGGGCGGCCCAGGCCGACGAGTTCGTCAGCCAACTCGGCGACGGCTACGACGCCGTGGTGGGCGAGCGGGGGTACGACCTGTCCGGTGGCCAACGCCAGCGGATCTCGATCGCCCGCACCCTGCTGGTGAACCCGGCGGTGCTGGTGCTCGACGACGCCACGTCGGCCATCGACGTGCAGGTCGAGCAGCTCATCCACGGCTCGCTGCACGAGCTGCGCGGCACGCGCACGATGATCCTGATCGCCCACCGCCTGTCGACCATCGCGCTCGCCGACCGGGTGGTGCTGCTCGAGGACGGCAAGGTGGTGGCCGAGGGCACCCACAGCGAGCTGTTGGTCAGCGAGCCGCGCTATGCCGCCGTGCTGGCCCGCACCGTCGACGACGAGGGGGCTGAGCCATGATGTTCGGCCCCGGTGGCGGGGGCTTCGGCCCTGGCGGTGTGCAGACCAGCGCGGCCGCGGGCCTGCCCTTCGCCGGTGTGCCGGCCGAGCTGCGCGAGCGGGCCGAAGCGATCCTGGCCACCGAGCCCACCCACCCCGACCCGGCGGTGCGCTTCGACCCGGTGCACTCGGACCGCCGGCCGTTCACCCTGCGCCGCTTCCTGGCCGGCCACCGCCTGGGCCTGTTCGGGGCCTTTGTGCTGGTGGTGGTCGAAACCCTCGCCCTGCAGGCGGGCGGCATCCTCACCCAGCAGGGCATCGACCGTGGCATCGCCCAGGGCGATCGCGGCGTGGTGGTGCTGGTTGCCGCCCTGTACGTCGTGTCGGTGGTGCTGGCCACGCTCACCGGCGCCTGGCGTGTGGCCTGGACCGGACGCCTCGGCGAGCGGCTGCTGTACCAGCTGCGCCTGCGGGTGTTCGCCCACTTCCAGCGGCTGTCGGTCGACTTCTACACCGACGAGCGTGCCGGTCGACTGCTCACCCGGATGACGAGCGACGTCGACGCGCTGCAGCAGTTGTTCCAGGACGGTCTGGTGAACATTGTCGTGCAGGGGCTCACGGTGCTGGTGGTGGGCGCCATCCTGTTCGCCCTCGAACCGACCCTCGCCCTCGTCACGGTGCTGGTGGTGGTGCCG
>JBIPLL010000311.1:0-4200 GCA_044368425.1 Beijerinckiaceae bacterium | reverse complement strand
GGTGGCCGAAGCCCATCAGGCGGAACGGATCGTTCTTGTCCTTCGCCCGGGCGATATAGTGCGGGATGCGATCGGGCGTGCCGATCTCTTCCAGCATCTTCAGCGCCGCCTCGTTCGCGCCGCCATGAGCGGGGCCCCACAGACAGGCAATGCCGGCGGCGATACAGGCGAACGGATTGGCGCCCGAAGAGCCGGCCAGACGCACTGTCGACGTCGAGGCATTCTGCTCATGATCGGCATGCAGGATGAAGATCCGATCAAGCGCCCGCGACAGAACAGGATTGACCTTGTAGTCTTCGCAGGGAACCGCAAAGCACATCCGCAGAAAATTCGACGTGTAGTCGAGGCTGTTCATCGGATAGATGAAGGGCTGACCGATAGAGTACTTGTAGGCCATCGCGGCGAGCGTCGGAACCTTCGCGATCATCCGCATCGACGCAACCATGCGCGTATGCGGGTCCGAGATATCCGTCGAGTCGTGATAAAAGGCCGAGAGCGCGCCAACCGCCGCCACCAGCACCGCCATCGGATGCGCATCGCGACGGAAGCCCTGGAAGAAGCGGCTCATCTGCTCGTGCACCATCGTGTGGCGCGTGATGCGATAGTCGAAATCCGCCTTCTGGGCCGCCGTCGGCAATTCGCCATAGAGCAGCAGGTAGCAGGTTTCGAGGAAGTCGCCGTGTTCGGCAAGTTGCTCGATCGGATAGCCGCGATAGAGCAGCACGCCCTCGTCGCCGTCGATATAGGTAATCGCGGATTCGCAGCTCGCCGTGGACGTGAAGCCCGGATCGTAGGTGAACATGCCCGTTTGGGCATAGAGCTTGCTGATATCGATGACGCTGGGACCGATCGTCCCTGGCTTGACGGCCAAGTCGACCTGCTTGCCGCCTACCGTCACGGTGCCCACATTGTTCGTCATCGTCGACCCCTTGCGATGGATGCCCGCGTGCGACGCAAAAACGACGAACTGTCGCGGTTTCGTCGCCCGGCAACACGATCTGCTGTCTATTTTCGATCAGCCCCGCGCCTTCGGTAGCCCATCCGCAACAAGCCTTCAAGCATGGCAGAAAGGCTTAGTCCCGGCGCGGTGCATCGTTTATTGCACTGCCGCAAACTGGTCGGCAATGCGTGCGAGCGTTTCCTCGCGCCCCAGCACCGCCATCACATCAAAAAGGCCGGGCGAGGTGGCGCGCCCGGTCACGGCCGCACGAAGGGGCTGCGCCAGTTGCCCGAGCTTGAGGCCAAGACCATTGGCCGCATCCCGGATCGCCCCCTCGGTCGAGGTCGCATCCCAGTCATGCAATGCCGCGAGGGCGGAATGCGCCTGGCGCAGGCGCTCGCGTGCCTCCGACGTGAGGAGCACGCCGGCCTTCTCGTCGATCGAGAGCGGGCGGCTGGCATAGAGATAATAGGCACTGTCCAGCAGATCGATCAGCGTGCGCGCCCGCTCCTTCAGTCCCGGCATGGCAGTCAGGAGGCGCTGGCGCAGGTCGCCGCCCAGTTTAGCGGGCAGGCCGCGAGCGGAACCGACTTCCGGCAGGATCGCCTCGATCGCGGCGACGAGCTCATCATCCGAGCTCTGGCGCATATAGATGCCATTCAGGTTCTCGAGCTTGGCGAAATCGAAGCGGGCAGGCGAGCGGCCGATTGATTCGAGATTGAACAGCTCGATCATCTCCTGCGTGGAGAAGATCTCCTGGTCGCCATGGCTCCAGCCCAGACGCACGAGATAATTGCGCAATGCCGCCGGCAGGTAGCCCAGCGCCCGGTAGGCATCGACGCCGAGCGCGCCATGGCGCTTCGAGAGCTTCGCGCCGTCGGGGCCATGGATGAGCGGGATGTGCGACATGGACGGCACGTCCCAGCCACAGGCCTGGAAGATCTGCGTCTGGCGGGCGGCATTGGTGAGGTGATCGTCGCCGCGGATGACATGGGTCACGCCCATGTCGTGATCGTCGACCACGACCGCGAGCATATAAGTCGGCGTCCCGTCCGAGCGCAGCAGGACAAGGTCGTCGAGATCCTTGTTCTGCCACGTCACGCGACCCTGCACCTGATCCTCGACCATGGTCTCGCCGTCGAGCGGTGCCTTGAGGCGGATCACCGGCTTGACGCCTGCCGGAGCGTCCGAGGGATCGCGATCACGCCAGCGCCCGTCATAGCGCAACGGCCGGCCTTCCCGGCGCGCGGCCTCGCGCATCTCCTCGAGCTCCTGCTGCGAGGCATAGCAATGATAGGCCTTGCCGGCCGCGAGCAGGCCTTCCGCCACCTCGCGATGCCGCTCGGCACGGCTGAACTGGTAGACGACGTCGCCGTCCCAATCGAGCCCGAGCCATTTCAGCCCGTCGATGATCGCCTCGATCGCCGCCTGTGTGGACCGCTCGCGATCGGTGTCCTCGATCCGCAGGAGCATCCGGCCGCCATGACGACGCGCATAAAGCCAGTTGAACAGGGCCGTGCGCCCGCCGCCAATATGCAGGAAGCCCGTGGGCGAAGGAGCAAAGCGCGTCACGACAGGTTTCGACATCAGTGCGGACATCCAGGGCGTTCGGGAGTAAAGGAGCGATTACGCGGGGGGCATGGCCCCGCACGCCGGTTCGTGTAGCATGGGAATCGAAAACTGAAAGTCCTTGCCGCCCATCGCCCCGATTTTGGTCTCGCTGCACGGGCGCGAGCGCGCCGCCTTCACAAGCTGGCGTGAGCCGATTCGTTCCGTTTCCTCTTCGACAATCCGATTTGGACCAACCCTTTTCACGATCCCGTTCTCAGGTTCGATAAGTGTCCGCCAACCCGCCCCGCAACAGAGCTGGCACATTGGCCTGGCCGTTTCCCGGCCTTGGCGCGGGCGCATGGCGCGATCCGTCCTGGCTGGCAGGACTGGCGATTGCTGCCCTGCGTCGCGCCATTGCCCAGGAACAGGCGCGCCGCACCGGCTTCCTATGGCTGCCCGTCGCCTTCGCGACGGGTATCGCGCTCTATTTCGCAGCCAACAGCGAACCAAACTTCGCCTATGCCCTGACACTGGCGCTCATGGCGACCACAGCCGGCATCGGGCTAGGGCCGGGCAGGGCGGCCGGGCTCACCTGTATCGGGCTTGCTGCGCTCGCTTTCGGCTTTGTCGCTGCGTCATGGCGGACGGAACAGGTGGCGGCGCCCTTCCTGACGCAAGGCATCATTGCGCCGCTCTCCGGCATCGTGGAGATCGTCGAGGAACGCGTCCAGGGGCCGCGCCTGACCATCCGCGTCGAGACGCTGGGCGATCTTCCGCAGGACCGGCGCCCGGTCCTCGTGCGCGCCAGCCTGCGCAGCGCGTCCGGCATCAGGCCGGGAGACCATATCACAGCAACGGCGAGGCTCCTCCCGCCGCCGCAGGCTGCCCGGCCCGGCGGCTATGATTTTGCCCGGGAGGCCTTTTTCCAGCAGATCGGCGCAGTCGGGAGCATCGTCGGCACCGTCCGCATCAGCGCCGCGAAGGCGCAAGCCGGCCTGCAGCAGCGCTTCTGGCAGGAACTCGACCGCGCCCGAAACGACGTCACGCGCCGTATTGCCGACGCTTATGGAGGGCAGGGGGGAGCGGTGGCTGCTGCCCTCGTCACCGGCAAGCGCGGCCTGATCGACGAACCCAGCAACGATGCGCTGCGGGCGGCCGGCATCTATCACATCGTTTCCATTTCCGGCCTGCATCTCGCATTGGCGGCCGGCGCCATCTTCTGGCTGGTGCGCGCCTCGCTGGCGCTGGCACCTGCCATCGCCCTCGCCTGGCCCGTGAAGAAGATCGCCGCGCTGGCCGCCATGGCCGGCGCGACCGCCTATTGCATCTTTGCAGGCTCGGAAGTCGCCACGCAGCGCTCGCTCATCATGACGCTCGTGATGCTCGGCGCAATTCTCGTCGACCGGCCCGCTCTCTCGATGCGCAACCTCGCCATCTCCGCGCTCATCGTGCTGACACGCGAGCCGGAGACATTGCTGGGGCCCAGCTTCCAGATGTCATTTGCGGCCGTTGCGGCGCTTGTTGCATTCTGTGAACCGCTCACGCGCCGCCTGCGTCCGCACGACTCGCCCGTCGGGGATAGCCGCCAGCCGGCCCGCGATCCGTTCAGCCTCGCCGAGCGCCTCCTGCGCGCCTTGTGGGTATCGGGCGTCGTGCTGATCGCCACGACGCTTCTTGCCAGCCTCGCGACCGGGCCGATCGGTGTCTAC
>JBIPLL010000711.1:0-4205 GCA_044368425.1 Beijerinckiaceae bacterium | reverse complement strand
CGACGACCGTCGGATCGCTGACCGATACCGTCAGTGAATAGGAAGTCTTGGCTTCGTAATTCAGGCTGGTGCCTGCCTTCAAGAACAGGCCGCTGCCCACAACTTCAAAGAAGGCGGCATCCGCGCCGGCAAGGCTGACCGTGTTGCTGCCGAGGGCATCGTCAGTAATCGCGATGTCCGCAACCTTGATGGCGGCGAGGGTGGGGGTGTTTTCCTCCAGGCTGGTGACGGCGTTGTTGAGAACAACTCCAGTGGGTGGCAGGTTGATGGCTTCAACCGTGAAGGTGTGGCTGACGACTGCACTGGTGAAGCCAACAGCGGGAATGGTTTGTTTGACAAGGATGGTTTCTTGGCCGAGGTCAAAGCCGATCACATCCGCTTGTATAACTGGCAGAGACCAGGCTCCATCGATGTCAACCAAGGCAGTGGAGCCAGATTGGAGGACCGTGCCACTATTGAATTCCAGGTGAATCGTGGAGCCGGATAGCCCACGCCCGCTGATTACAAAGCCGCTGCGCAGGTCGCCGAGGGTAATCGAGTCATCACCCGTGATGGCATCAATCGTTGGAACTGGGGCGTCCTCAATGAGGAAATCATGGGACACCGCTGAACTGGTGAGCCCTAACTGGGTGATGACCTGGTAAGCATCTATGGATTCACTGATTGGTCCGATCCGGGCAATGTCCGAAGCAGAGACATGCAGCGACCACAGCCCTGTTGGATCGACTTCGGCCGAGGAACCAGCCTCTGGCGTGACGCCACTGGCAAACAGGATGATGATCGTGGCGCCTGGCACACCGGAACCCGTGATCGAAAAGCCCAGCTGAGATTCCGTGGGTGAGATGGTGTCGTCGGTGGTGATGGCATCGACGGTTGGCGCGGGAGCAGGTTCGATGGCGAAGCTGCGGCTTGCCACGCCGCTGGTGAAGCCCGTGCCGTTCAGGTGCTGACTGGCCTCGATGCTTTCTACACCTTCGCCAAAGCCATAAACATCCTGTGGAGTAATGGAAAGTGACCAATTGCCTTCCTGATTCACGACAGTGCTTGCGCCAGCCTCGGCGCTGGTGCCACTGCTGAAGGCAAGCTGAATGGTGGCTCCTGGCACCCCTGTGCCTTGAATTGTGAATCCTGAGAGGCCTTCTTCGATGGTGATCAGGTCATCGCCGCTGATGGCAGCAATGGATGGTGCAGGCGCACCTTCTATCGTGAACAAGCGGTAGGCGGATTCACTAACCACATCGCTGCTGGGCCAAGACTGAGTGGCGATGACGATGTCGTCGCCCACGCCCAGCAAACCAACTTGAGCAGGAGAGAGGGTCAGCGACCACTGCCCATTACTGCCGACAGAAACTCTGTATGAGGGGTAATCACCTGCACCAGAAGACGAAAAGAAGCCGTCTTCAAATTGAATCGTGACGATTGCTCCAGCACGGCCGGTACCACGGATGACAAGGCCGGTTTCGTACTCAGATGCCGTGAGAACGTCATCGCCGGTTAGGGCATCAATCGTTGGCGGATCCAGCGATGTTGGGCATTCGCAGATTGTGCCAATTACCGCAGCACTGGTGCCGATGGTGTAGCCGGTTCCCGGGGCCAGGGTGAGGGTGATGGTTTCATCGAGTTCATTTTCAGTATCAGCAATTGGGCTTATCAGCACCGTGGCAGTAGAAGATCCCGCCGCGAAGGAGATCTCCTTGGTAGCTGGAAGTTCGGCAATGCCTGTGTAATCGGTGCCAAGGCTAGCAGTGCCCCCTACGGTGTAATTGACCGTTAGCTCACTGGTGGTGGCTCCCGTGCGGGTGAATGTATAGATCAGATCGACCGTGCCATCTTCACCTGCCGAGGCCGGGGAAACCGCCAGGCTGATGCTTGGCAGCGCATCAAAGACAAGCCGATCATCGGTGAAGGGGTTGGCGAAGGCCACTACGTTTGTAAGCCGAGGGGCCATTCCACTGCTGTCACCGCCACTGGAGCCGTCGCCCCAGGTGACAACGGAGCCATCGGCCTTGAGGGCCGCGAAGGCGAAGCCATTGGGGAAGATCTGCGTGACGCCAGAGCTGAGCTGGCCGGCCACCCCACTGCTGTCGCTGCCAGAGCTTGTACCCCAGGTAACGACGGAACCATCGGCCTTGAGTGCCGCGAAGGCGAGCAATGTGGAGAAGATCTGCGTGACGCCGGAGCTGAGCTGGCCGGCCACCCCACTGCTGTCGCCGCCACTAAAGGCGTTGCCCCAGGTGACAACGGAGCCCTCACCATTAAGGGCCGCGAACGCGTAGTAAGAAGAGAATATCTGCGTGACGCCGGAGCTGAGCTGGCCGGCCACCCCACTGCTGTCACCGCCAGACCCATCAGCACCCCAGGTGACGACGGAGCCATCGGCCTTGAGGGCCGCGAAGGCCCGGTCTGCGGAGAAGATCTGCGTGACGCCGGAGCTGAGCTGGCCGGCCACCACACTGCTGTCGCCGCCCCTATCGGGGTAGCCCCAGGTGACGACGGAGCCATCGGCCTTTAGTGCTGCGAAGGCAGAGCCAGTGGAAAAGATCTGCGTGACGCCGGAACTGAGCTGGCCGGCCACCACACTGCTGTCACCGCCTCTATCGGGGTCGCCCCAGGTGACGACGGTGCCATCGGCTTTGATCGCCGCGAAGGCAGAGCCAGTGGAAAAGATCTGCGTGACGCCGGAGCTGAGCTGGCCGGCCACCACACTGCTGTCACCGCCTCTATCGGGGTCGCCCCAGGTGACGACGGAGCCATCGGCTTTGATCGCCGCGAAGGAAAAGCCAGTTGAGAAGATCTGAGTGACGCCGGAGCTGAGCTGACCGGCCACCCCACTGCTGTCGCCGCCATAATCGCCGTCATAACCTGCACGCCCCCAGGTGACGACGGAACCATCGGCCTTGAGGGCAGCAAAGGCCATTGGTGTGGAGAAGATCTGCGTGACGCCGGAGCTGAGCTGGCCGGCCACACCACTGCTGTCGCCGCCACTAAAGCCGTCGCCCCAGGTGACAACGGAGCCATCACCATTAAGGGCCGCGAAGGCGTAACCATTGGAGAATATCTGCGTGACTCCGGAGCTAAGCTTGGCGGCCACCGCACTGCTGTCGCCGCCATAGGCTCCCTGGCCCCAGGTGACGACGGACCCATCGGCTCTGATCGCCGCGAAGGCGTCTGTATTCCCAAACTCCCCATTACTCCTCCTAGGCCGGCCTGGCCCATTGGCTGTCACCACCATCCCTTCAGCCGTAATCGTGGCGATGGCCGTTTGCTGTCCGGGGGTGATGGAGTAGCTGGCTGGTGCCGTTGGCGAGGGCACGATCTGGGCAATGATTGTTTCACCCGGATCCACCACGCTGTCGGTCAGCGCCGGCAAGGACAGTTCGGCGGTGGTACTGCCTGATGAGAAGCTGATCGTGCCAGTCTTCTCGCCGCTGTAGTCGCTGCCGGCCTGGGCAGTGCCCAGCAACCGGTAGCTCATCGAGAGCGGATCGGTCGTTGAGCCGGTGCGAGAGAAACGGAACACCGCCGGGCTGCCATTGGCCTCGTTGCCGTTGGCGATGGCGGTTACGGATACCTGGCAGAAATCATCATTCGTGAGGGTGCCTACAACAGCGGTAGTGGTATCAATCGTGTAGCCCGTGCCGGCAGCAAGGGTGAGGGAGACGGTCTCATCGGCCTCGATTTCGGTATCAGCTATCGGATCAATCACCACCGTGGCAGTAGCCGATCCCGCCGCGAAGGTGATCTCCTTTGTACCTGGAAGTTCGGCAATGCCTGTGTAATCAGTACCAAGGGTGGCGGTGCCCCCTACGGTGTAGTTGACCGTTAGCTCACTGGTGGTGGCACCTGCACGGGTGAATGTATAGATCAGATCGGCGGTGCCATCTTCTCCTGCCGAGGCCGGGGAAACCGCCAGGCTGATGCTTGGCAGTTCATCAAACACAAGCCGATCATCGGTGAAGGGGTTGGCGAAGGCCACGACATTGAACAGCCAAGGGGCCACCTCACTGCTGTCGCCACCATTGATGCCATTGCCCCAGGTGACGACAGAACCATCGGCCTTAAGTGCCGCGAAGGCGGAGCCACTAGAGAAGATCTGCGTGACGCCGGAGCTGAGCTGGTCGGCCACCCCACTGCTGTCACCGCCAGAGTAACCATCACCCCAGGTGACGACAGAACCATCGGCTTTAAGTGCCGCAAAGGCAAAC
>JBIPLL010000572.1:0-4214 GCA_044368425.1 Beijerinckiaceae bacterium | reverse complement strand
TCAAGATAATGTCCTTCCTCTGTAAAGTCTTTACTAAAAATAATATCTATATCATGAAGTTCTAGCCTCATTAACTTTACTGAATCATTAATTATTTTACATATATCAAGTGACATTTCTCTACTGGGACTAATCCATTTTTGAAAATCCTCTATAGTACCATCGAGCCATAATTTCTTCTTACTAATCAGGACTTGTCTTTCTTCATCTTTTAAAATTGGTTTCTCTATACGATCCAAGAAATAATAAATATTTAGCAAGTAATTTTTGATTTCATGATATACTTCGTCGGTTAATACTTTATTGGAAAGATGATTTTTAAACTCAAATATTTCGTTCTTTAATTTATTTTTTTCACGCTCAACTTCTTCAAGATCATTCATAAGTTTAAGTCTTGAAATAATTGATGCAAGAAGAAATGCAACCTTCTTCAGTAGTGACTTGTCGCCTAGGGAAAACTTGTGAAGATATGATGTATAAACAGAAATTGTCCCAACACATTTGTTGTCATTAACCATAGGTATACAAGCAAAAGAAATTAATTTATTTTCTGATATCCAGTCATTATTTTTAAAATCCTTTAAAAACGGCCTGATGTCTTCTAAAAAAAAAGGTTGGAGGCTCTTAAAGACCTTCAAAACAATACGACCACAAGTTTCTGCATTATTTGAATCAACAGACTGATCAATTCTATGGTTCCAGGAAACTAGACTGTCATGTTTCGCCTTTGCCAAAAGCTTTAATTGTGAGTCATTAGAAGCGGCTATACGGATTATACAAGCACTAAAAGGAGTAAAATCAGCAATAAGTTGTCCTGCAGTCTCCTTCAGAATATTTTCTTGGTCTATTTGATCGGCACGTACACCTCTTATAATTATAGATGCTAATTTTTCATGTAAGCTGTCATAGATATTACGCTTCTTTTCGCGAATAAAGTTATGCAAAAGACCTGAAATATTTGCACTAATTAACATTAGCAAATAAATTTCATCATTTGAGAAAGATCCTGAATTTTTTTTGTTAAGCACTTCGATTGTTCCAAATGTCCTGGAATAGCCGTTCAGAGGAACAGTGATACCTGATTGAAGACGCCCCAACTGCTTCACATAGACCGAACCATTTTTCATAGATGGAAAATCTGATAAAATGTTATTGGAATATATTGGCTTGCCAAAAGCTAATTGCCCTGTCTCAGGAACACTTGCACCCGAGAAAGATTCCATGGCCGCGTAATGCTCGTCACTCAACCAAAAATTGTCTATGAGGTCACCTGCATGATTTTCTCCATTTATCCCAACACGACGTATTAGACCAGATTTATCAAACATAAAAAGAGAAGCAACTTGGACATTTAATCTGTTGCGAATTTCAACTAATGCAGTTTGTATTAGTTCTTCTTGATGAGTGCACAGCATTAATGATGTGTATATTTCATTAATACTGATTAATTCCATATTTATTGAATCGTTTTCCATCAGAAGTTGTGGCAACTGGCTTTGATTAGTCATTTATGATACTAGGTTTCATCCACTCCCAAAAGGGTTAAGGCAGATCCTGAATCCCACGTCAGCATATGCTTGACATTGAATTCTCGATTGCCTTCGAGGTTGATCATAGTAATGATAAGCATTTGAACAGTTGACAGCGCGGACTACTCTAGATATATCACTGTCAAGATTATACATCTGCGTTTCATTAAAAATTGATGAAGTGCTGATCATAGACTCAGCGCAATGATCAAAACACCACTCCCAGGCACTACAATCGATTTCAGTAGGAATACCTGGATATTTTGGAAACTGTAAATCCAATTTTTCGGAGATACAAGCTAACATGTAAGCATACTGCCACTGAAACTCACGTGGTAGTGTTACAATGGACATTGTCCTTTGGCTGATCCGATTACAGAATTCCATTGCATCTTCCCAGCTTACTTCATTTACTAGTTGCAAATCAATTGATGAATAATTATTCACAGTTTCTGAGCCATTGGTATATCGCTCATATTTCCAAGATCTGGACGGATACGGATTTAATTCTTTGCCCCATTGTTCACCAGTCTTTTCTTCCCATTCCGCAACAACTCTCCACTGAGCTTGTGTGATTGGAGTCTTGCTCATAAAAAATGGATTAATATCCATATATGTCTCTGATGGTTCTCCCTTTATCAAGTGATTTTTTACCATGGGTCTTTCTAGTAGTATGAGTTCAATTTTAGTTTCTTTTGAAAGAGAGAGCTGCTCGCGATTAAAAACGGCTAATTCTTCTATAATGTGAGTAGTATGAATTTTCATACGTTTATGTTTCTCATAAGTTACGGCTTTGCTGAGTTTTTCTTTTAGGAGTAGTATATCTTCATCCTCTAGGTATCTATTTTCTTTACTCCACGCATCAATTCTGCGATCTAAAGTTAATAAGTAGTCGGCAGAAGTTGTTTGAAATAACATACCATGAAATTCATTTATGATTAGTCTCTTAATTGTAGTTAATGTTTCATTTTTTTGATGGCTTTGACCAAGGTTTTGTACATCTTTTTCTATAGCTAAATATTCTTCTATGGATTTACTTGCTTCAAGCTTCTTGTGGATCTTTTCGTATTTCATCTTGCTCGTCAGACTATTAAAAATCCTCCACACAAGCATGTACGCCCACTTAGAAAAACCTTCAATATCCCTGAATTTGGTAACAAAAAGAAGTACAAAGCTTAGAATGAATGCAATCAAACTAGCTTGACTAATGCCTTGAAGTAAATTTGTGATTGTCGACATAGGATAGGGACCTATCTGGAAAGTTGACCGAACATGGTGCATCTGCTATGCCCCACAATGCAGCTTACAACAATTTGAGCTTTCGGGGGCACATAATCGTTGAATGTGCGTCATTCGATTGCGGCTTCTAGCGGAGGTTGAGACGGTCGGCTCTCAATCGTATGTGTTGCCAATGCCGCTCTGTAGGGGCGACTTTGGACAGCCTTAGAGGCCTAGGTTTATTTGGCTCAGGCAGCACCAATTTGCTTCGGTCGAGGATGGTTTTTTTCGGCTTCAAGCTGTGACTAAGAGCCAGGGTTCTGGGTCCACCGCTGAGTATTAAGAAGAAAAGCCTGCTCGTAAGTCTGCTGGCGGATTGCACGGATCGCATCTGCTTGGCCGCAATGCCGCTGTTTTGGTGTAACGTATATGATGCAACTGTACTACGCACAGTGTTGTATAAGGCTGCAAGGCCGTCTACCCAGGCACGAACCGTAAGCAAATCTCCAAACCGCCTTAATGGATAACATTGATTATATTTCATTGTGTAACATAACGTTTTGGCAAGCGCGTTATCTTTGCTCAACCGTGGCTGGGAAGCGGAAAGTTAGACTCTAAGCTCTAACATTTTACTCGCCAATGTGAATATCGAATTGGGATACTAATGTCGGAGTGCAATAATTGAGGATGACTCGTTTTTGATTCCTTCATGTCCGCAAACTCTCTCAAAGAAATCTCGGACGAGTTGACCGCTTTGCCACATATGTACAGCCATTCTAAGGATGCGACTACTCCATACATACATTACCATGTACATATAGTAAAATTGACCCTTTATCGGCCCAGGCAAAAGGATGCTATCCCAGACCAGTCATTGATGAATGCCTCTTTATTCTAGAGTTGTGATAAGAATTAGATTCGTGTGGTTAATGGGCCCTGCCACAATGCAAGAGCAGGCCTTCCTCGCATAAAATATGCTAAAAAGTAGCTTCATGGCCCAGCAAAATTTGCACTTCAGCTGGGACGGCCACAATCAGTGACGAAGTTAGGTAGGCGATGCGTATATCATTGATAGCATAGATGTAACGAGTCATCCTCTGCTCCATCAACCCCCTGGGTTTGCGATTGAGAGGGGTGACATCTTTCCTGGTAGCCGGGGGTTTGCGGATCTGAAATGTGACTACTTTGCTGGAAGATAGGGCTCTAGGTGATTTGCTTCCGTACAGCGGTGCTGTAAGTCGTTTTCATGATCGTCGTTCAGGCCCTCTGGTGGATGCTTCAAACCGGATGGACAACTACCTTAAGGAAGGGACTTGCCGACTTAAGAGTTCGCTGAAAAACCCGACCACATCTGCGATAATGGGTCAGCTGCCCAATCGTTGATGCGAGGCCAACAGGAGCGCAGTGGCTCCTTGTTCTCCTACGTCTCGATCGAGGAGCGGATCCCGGCGAGTCATCCGCTCAGGC